>DAHWIP010000159.1:0-5254 GCA_027344975.1 Phycisphaerae bacterium | reverse complement strand
GGCACGGGTCGCCGCATTCATGTGCGCCAGATCATTGCCGGCTATGAGCGGAGCAGCCAACATGGCCCACAGACTGAACTGCGCGCGGTATTGGGCGTTGGTCATGCCGCCGTTGCCGACCTCCAGCATGTCCGGATCGTTCCAATGGCCCGGACCGGCAAAGGGAAATAAATGACCGGCTCGGTGAAACCCGTTATGGCAGATCGACCCCCATGAATCGGTAATATCGGTGCTCACACGGAATGTATTGCCCCAGACCGGCGGCTCTCCTCCCCACGTCCATACATGTCCCAAGCCATATTGGCAAAGAGCGTAGGCGATATCCCGGTCAATGCGGTCCAGTGCCGATCGCATCTCCCGATACGGCTTGATGCGCTGTTCAAGGTCCGGACGCGGCGGAACCTTTTCGGCGTAACTGCACCAGTCATATTTCAGATAATCCACTCCCCAGCGTGCATAGGTCTTTGCGTCCTGATAGACATGGCCAAACGCCCCGGTATTTCCCGCACAAGTTTTGGGACCGGGCGATGAATACGTACCGTACCGGAGGCCTTCGCTGTGAACATAATCAATCAGTCCCTTAAGTGCCTGATAGCCACCAAAAGACGCTGGAACCTCCAACTCTCCGTCGGCATTTCGCCCTCGCTGCGCGCCTTCGTCAACAATGACGTAGTTATAGCCTTTTGCGGCCAAGCCGCTTCGAATCAGCGCCTCCGCGGTCTGGCGCGTCTTGTCAACGTCGTTGGTCGTCCCGAAAGCATTCCAAGCTTCCCACCCCATCAGCGGAGTCTGCGCGAGTTTATGCTCTCCGGCAATAATTCGCAGCGTACGATGTGCAGTGCCCAGGCTGTTGGCAGCCGTCAGGCGGACCTTATATTCTCCGCCGTGCTTTACAACTCCTCTGATGATCCCGTTTTTCATGGTCAACCCGTCAGGCAGCCCGGCGCAAGAAATTGTCACCGGATGTTGGCCTGTATGTGGCACTCTGAAGATAAAGTCTCGCCCCGGAGTGGTACCTACGACACGTGGACCATGGAATTCGGGTGTTGGTGGATCTCCGCTGGCGATTTGAGGGTAATCATTTCTGTTCGATGAATGATCACTCGCGGCTCCCAAAGCCGCCATCACAGTTGCTGACGCAGCGAACTTCATCAGGTCGCGTCGGTGATACCGCCGATTGTGATACTTAGCCATCAATGCTCCAACATTTCAGATTCTGATTCGATGCGACTAAAACCACTCCATCAACATAGCGTCTCAGGGTTTTCGCTGGAATATGAATAACCTCGTTGGTAATGACTACGCTATAACAAAACGCGCCGGTTGAATTGTTATGGTTGTTTTCCCCGATGGATCGCCTTATGGACATTTACCCTACGACAGACGAGTACTCATCATAATGATCGTATTGAACCGGTGGGGGTGGGATCGCCCGTGACCACCCGCCACCTGTTTGGTTTCAGGCAGTCGCTTGCATCGGGTGCCCGCAGAACTTAAAAAAGAGACGACTGGAATACTTCGGGATTGATTCTCGGCGGAGTTGCGTTATGCCAAATAATCCTCCTGATGCCACCGGCCGTAAGTCCGCTGGAGGAATCTGGCCCGGTTTGCGGTGTTGGGATATTTTTGAAGGGCCGAAACGGATTTTGCCGGAAGTTCCATTTGTTGGCGAATTCAACCTCAAGAATGTAGTGCCTGATGCACTCAAAGCGGATCGTCATATCGGCCAGTTTGAGGTGCATCTGATCTACGACGGAATTCGAGAATTATGGATTGATGTGCCGGAAAACATATTATCCATCCGGAGTGGTTATGGCATCATCCTCCAGCCGGGTCAATGGCACGGTGGGGCGCGGAACGCCCAGTATCGGGCCTGGTATAACAGCATCCGTTTTCAAATTCCCTGCGGCAGGGCGGCCGCATTGCCCGGCATGTCTCCACGCCAAACCGCCGAAATCAGGCGGACTATCGCAGGCGTAGAGACTCCCATTTTCAATTTCTCGAGCGTTCTCGGCGATAGCCTGCGCAAGCTTATCGATGAACACCGGAACAGAGACATCGGAATGCAGGTGGCTACGCGCGGCGCCTTTCTGGAGTTCCTCGCATGGTTGCAGCGCGATCTGCTGCGATGCCAAAGTGCAGCCGATAGGAGGGGAGGCATACCCGCGCTCTCGCCGGAGATACAAAACAGCTTGGATTATCTGGAAAAGAACATCGGAATATCCTTAAGCGTCAAGAATATGGCCGAGGCAGCGGGCCTCAGCACCAGTCGATTCCGTCGGTTGTTTCATAAGCAGATGGGCTTGAGCCCGCATGATTACCTCGCACGCCGCCGCGTGGAATTATCCAAGATTATCCTGCGCACGGACAAAAAGAGCGTGACCGATGTGGCCATGGATTTGGGTTTTGCCTCTGCGGCGCATTTCGCGTTAGTATTTCGTCGTTATGTAGGCGTGGCGCCGTCGCAGTGGCGAAATCAAGGCAAGGTCGGAAATTAACTTTACAGGAGCATCTGATGGAACGCGAAATAACGATGAATAAAGTTTTACAGTGTGGCGTGGTGGCGGTGATACGCGCCCAATCCAGAGACCAACTCTTGGATATCGCCGAGGCGCTGGTCAAAGGTGGCGTCGTGGCTATCGAAGTAACCATGAGTACGCCCAAGGCGATTGAAGGTATTGAAAAACTTGTGGACGTTTTGGGCACCAAGGCCGTCATCGGCGTGGGCACGGTTCTGAACGCCGCCATCGGGGCAGCTGCGATTGCGGCGGGGGCTGAGTTTGTGGTATCGCCGGTACTCGACACCAGCATCATTGAAATGACCCGCAAACTGGGAAAAGTCTCCATTCCCGGTGCATTCACACCCAGCGAGATTCTCACCGCTTGGTCCGCGGGTGCCGATATCGTGAAAGTCTTTCCCGCGACCACCATGGGGCCGCAATATTTGAAGGATTTGCTCTCACCTATGCCATTTCTACGGATGATCCCAACCGGCGGTGTGACGGTACAAAACGCGAATGAATGGATTAAAGCCGGTGCCGTTGCTGTGGGCGCCGGCTCGTCCCTGGTCAGTAAAGACCTCATGGCACGCGGAGACTGGACCGGTATCACCGCACTGGCCCGGCAATTTGTTGAGGCTGTTAGCACAGCGCGGGTGCGGTGAACCGGCTCGATGGGTGACGAAACAGCATTTTGCCATTATTAAGTCAGACACGCGATCTTCATCGTGTCCTCGAGCAATTGACCTTTTTCTCATTTACAGGCTGATCCGGCACAAATGTCAGGATTCAAACGGGGATTTACTTTTATTCAGGAAAGCCGGTAATCCGCTTCAAGGATCAAACTCGTCCTGAGTGTGTTGGGCTGGGAGCATCGCGTATGGCAACCTATTAATTGTGAAGGAGTTACCCGTGGCGAAACGCATCAACAGTCGTACCAAGGTCAATCGTCGGGAATTTATTTCCACAGCGGCCGCTTTGGGAGCGGTGGCAACGCTATCCGGATGTTCACTGGAATCCAACTCACAGCCAAAGCTATGCGACGATGGAAAAAGGGCCTTCGTAACCGGACTATCGGATGCTGCATATAAAAAAGCCCGGCAGCGTGCGGCGGCTGTAGTGCGCCGAATGACATTGGCGGAAAAGATCAGTCAGCTTGGTAATACCGCGCCGGCGATCAGCCGGCTGGGAATCAGTAGCTATCAATATTGGTCGGAGGCGCTGCATGGCTATATGGGTCCGGGAGGCGTCCGCCCGATGGAAGGCACCAGTTTCCCGCAGCCATTGGCAATGGCAGGGGCGTGGAATCCGCAATTGTGTCGGCGTGTCTACGAGGCGGTCTCTGATGAAGTTCGCGCCTGGCATAACCACGTCGGTAAGCCATTGTCGTTTTATTCTCCCCAGACACTGAATCTGCATCGAGATCCGCGCTGGGGGCGTTGTGAAGAAGCGCCGGGCGAGGACCCCTGTCTGGCCTCTACTCTGGTCGTACCGATTATTCGTGGTATGCAGGGTGATGACCCCAATTACCTGAAAACCACGGCTTGTGCCAAACACTTCATATGCAACAACTGTGAGGACGATCGTCTCAGGGAGTCGGCCTCCGTTAACCCACGCAGTTTTTGGGAATACTATACAAGGGCGTATCGTGCCGCTGTCATGGACGGTGGCGTTTTTACCGTGATGGGGGCATACAATGCCATCAACGGGATACCATGCTGTGCGGACCGTTTTCTGCTGACGGATTTGTTACGCAAACGATGGGGATTTCGCGGATACGTCACCTCGGATTGCGATGCAATCTATTGCATTCACAATCCCCATCATTATGTGCCGACGTTGCATCAGGCGGCGGGATTAGCCATACAGGCGGGTTGCGATCTCAACTGCGGCGACACTTTGCAGAAACATCTGGGTAAAGCGGTCGCGGATGAGTTGGTCAGTGAAGCGGACATAAGCCGGGCTGTAACGCGCCTTCTGACGGCGCGTTTTCTACTGGGCGAATTCGATCCCCCGGAACAAGTTCCCTATAACAAGATCAGCTTTACTGTGGTGGATTCGCCAGCACACAGGGAATTAGCGGTTGAAGCGGCACGGCAGTCGATCGTGCTGCTGAAGAATGATAATAATTTTCTGCCCCTGAAAAAATCCGAGCTCAAAACCGTGGCGGTCATCGGTCCTACGGCGGGGCAGTGCCACCTTGGTGGTTACAGCGGTGTGCCGTTTGTCCGCATCTCTCCCTATGAGGGCATCGTAGACGCTTTGAGCGGAGAGAGCGATTCACCACAGGATGGCCGGGTCCGGCCGCAAGACCTTCAGAGAGTCAGTCCTGGTGTGCGAACGCAGGCCTCCAGTGAAGGCGGCATGAACATTGGCTGGATCAGTAATAAATCATGGGTGGAATATAAACCTCAGAATTTTACAGGTATGGATCGCATCGCTATCAGAGTGGCAAGCCCTGATAAGGGGGCGACAATTCGTGTTCATGCCGATTCGCTTTCAGGTCCCCTCATTGCTAAACTGAATGTGCCGCAAACCGGTGGCTGGCAGAAATGGAAAACCGTCTCCGCCCCGATCCGCGGTATTACGGGTGAGCATAAAGTGTTCTTCAAATTCAGCGGCGGCAGCGGTGGTTCGATCTGTAATATGGAGTGGTTCCAACTTCAGCCGGTTGTCGCTGCGCCGCGACACCAGCCGAGGCTCGGTCAGCCAGTAGTGATATTCAGACCGGGCTGCACCATTGATGGGCCTAAAGA
>DAHWIP010000158.1:0-5258 GCA_027344975.1 Phycisphaerae bacterium | reverse complement strand
CGGGTTATTGCTACTACTACGGAATGTCCGAAGGTTCAAATAATGGAACAGGAAAATTTAATCCCATGTTTGGGCGCACCGTGATCAACCCGACCACCTTGCAACCTCAATTGGCCTTTTCCTCAGTTCCCGGCGGGTTTGCGGATTCCCCTGACTCCCCAGACAACACGATTCTCGCCTCGGACGTCTCCACGTCCGCTCTAAATACATGGCAGAGATTCTCCAACCATTTCAACGGTGGTGATCATGATGTCACTGGCGGCAATGTGCTGTACAACGATGGGCATGTTGTCTGGAAGAATGCGTCCGAAATGCGCTGTCGCCTCTTGGACGCCGGCCTCTATTTCTGGCAGTAACAGGCTCTCAAAAGGCACTCTTCGGTCAGCACGGCAAGCATATCGTCAGCAGCACGATCTGCTTGCCGTGCTTGTCCGTTGACTTCCCAACGCCCATCTGAACTCACGTCGCAGCGGGACCGACCGCTGCGACTCAGGGCTGCGGAACATCCGTCGCGAACGGCATCGCAGGCAACCCCGCCGAGTTTTCCAGATTGGACTTTCCGATGCGATCGTTCCACCCATATCGCACGGCCACAGGATGCCGAACCGAAGGAGCCGTCACCACCACGGTATTACCCACAATCCGGGCGTCGGCTTTTATAAAGTGATGATTGGCGCCCGCGATGGCAAACCAGACCAGCGGCTTTCCGTTTCGTGATTTTAATCCGCCGTCAATATCATTAAAGTGAATAATCGCCTCATGGCCACGGATGGTCATCCCCTTATACATCGGCCCCTCATAAACGATCCCTTTGAAGCCGTAGGTTTTGCTCAACGCCAGCAGACTCAGGCGGTAGCCGACATCTTTTTTGTCAAAGGGGTGGATGTTACCCAGCATACCGATATCCATGGTGCCGATGATTCCGCAATCGGGCACGGTGGCGGCGACATCCTCTTCCGGCTGCCAGACCAGCGAAGCTTCGCGGTCCCACGGACGGCCGTAACAGCCGCAGGGGCAGATCTGAACAAGCTCAAAGGGGAGATTCGGCCGATGCCAGAGTTTGCGCCAATATTGAATCATGGCGGTGAGTTCCCATCGGTAATACGGAAGCCCCGGAAAGACGTCATTTTCCCCCTGATACCACACGACACCCTTGATGGCATACGGCGCCAGCGGATGAATCATGGTATTAAAAAGACAGGCCGGGCGCGTCGGCCAGTTCGGGCTGGTGATCGGATTGCGGGCCGCCGGAGGAGGTGCGGGTATGACCTGACCGGCCGCCTTGGCGGCTTGTGCCGCTTTGATCCATTTCTTCACTTCAACGATGTACCGGCTGTAAACCGAATTGATCACGGTTTTCGGGTTGGTAAACAGCGGCCAATAATATTTCAGTTTCGGAGTGCTGAAAAACGCCTGCTTCGGCATCCAGACGCTGATTGTCGTGCCGCCCCAATCGGACTGAATAATACCGATCGGGATGTGCAGCTTGCGGGTCAGATCACGGGCAAAAAAATATCCCACGGCCGTCCAATTCCACGCCACGCTTGGCCGACACACGCTCCAGGGTGCGCAGCTGGCTTTGGCCTCCGGATATCCCGCGACGCTGCGGCCGACCAGAAGCAGGCGGATGGTGGGATGATTCGCCCGTTTGATTTCCTCGGCCGAATGACCGCCCCGCGTCCACCCTTTCAGGTTGTAGGCCATATTGGATTGCCCTGAACACAACCACACGTCCCCCACCAGCACATCACTCAAATGCTCAACTCGCGAGCCGACAACCGTCATCGTGCGCGGCGTGGAACTTGCATGCATCGGCTTGAGCCGCACGATCCAGTGCCCATCGGCCCCGGCCGTTGTCGTAAGCGTCTGCCCGGCAAATGAAACCTTAATCTTCTGCCCCGGTTTATCCCACCCCCACACCGGGACGGGCATATCGCGCTGCAGCACCATGTTGGAACTGAACATTTCGCTGATGATTGGCGGCAGGCGGCGCGGCCGACCATAGGCAGTGTTGGCCCGCACACCCAGCAGCAGCAACAGACAGAGCAGGCCGCATCCGATGAGGATTTTTTCCAGTTTTCCACACGCGTGATTCATGGCTCGTCTCCAATATTTCATCTTGCCGACAATTTTCCGAATCATACCGAACCGCCCGGAGGGTATCAAATCATTCTTTCGATAATCTTATGGGCGTTTCCAATTCCCCGCCACGCCACAGCCGGAGGCGGGTTGCCGGGGTTGGATGATTCGCGGGACGAATCCTAAGCCTTTCGGCGGACGTCAATCAGAAACGCAAACGCCAGCCCCGCCAATGCGATAACAATCAGCGGAATTCGAAGCGGACCATAAAGCCCCAGGTTTTCATACCACGGGAGCGGCGGGATCGGGAGAGGTTTGACCGGTTTGAGGGCGCGGGCAATAAGACTTTGCACATCGCGCGGAGCGGTGAACCCCTTGAGCGGCAGGACCTCTTCCCCGGGCGCAACAATATCCATCTGGCGATTGGCGAGCCGCTCCATCATGCGCCGATCATGTTCACTCAGGGCGATGAAACGCTTTTGAATGGCGATTTTTTCCTTCATGAGGGCCAACGTGGCCTGCAACGAGTGCTCCTGGAGTCGAACGCGGCGCAGGGAGTCCGCAGCGGGCGAAAGGACCACCAGCGCGATAATCGCGAGGGAAATGAAAAGCACAATCCAGCTGATCAGGCCGGCACCAAAGATGACCGGCAGGGCGAATAGGCGGGGTATCATTTTGGTTTGACGCATCCGGCGCCATCCTTTGCGCTATGCCAAAACCGAATTGTCGCGCACAAATTGTTTTCTGGCAAGTGTAAACCACGATCCGCGCGGCCAGAAAGGTGAGAGTCGAACAGGAGAAAGTAGAGCGGGTACGTTTCACGCTGGCGCGTGAGGTAACTAACTTTTTTTAACCGCAGTGGACGCAGTGGTACGCAGAGGGATGGGGGGCGGGCGTCTCGCCCGCTTCGGGAATTTCTCCGCGGCTCCGCGTGAAATATTGAATCACGCTAAGAAAGAAAGGCGCTAAGATTCCGTCAGTGAATTCATTCACTTCATCGTATCGCCTTCGTGTTCTTTGTGGCTTCGTGTGAGGCACTCTTGTCGTCGTCCTCAGCGATCCTCTGCGTCCTCAGCGGTTAATTCAGTTTCTCCCCTGCGGTTAAACCGGTTTCACCGCAGTGGTAACGCCGGAAAGGGTATCAGGTACGCAGAGGTTTCGGCAGTAAATCCGTTGGCCTGGTTGCATCGCCTTCGCACGATCGCAAATTGTTCGTAAAATAAGTTAAAATATGCGCATAAATAAATCTCGAAAATTTTTCCAGATTTTATTTGCATCTTCACCCCCCTTGTACTATAACTCCAGATATATCCTGAACCGGATGGCTCACTCAGCTGCGTTGTAAGCCAAGTAATCGTGCAGGGAGTGAGGCAAAAGACCGCACTTCGGTTGTGCCATTTGGCGAAATTCGGCGATGGATTGAATTATGGTTTTTCGGCGATGCGAAAATATGGGTGTTGATCGCCATCGCCATTGTAAGCTTGATTTTCTCGGGAGTTTTTCCGTAATAGTTTGATTTGGAGCGTTCCAAATCTGCGGACAGCGAGAGCAAGCGGGAATAAAAGAGGAGACATGATTATGTCATTCCAAGCACCGGGCCTGCGAGCTGCAGGCAAAACCAAATTGCTTCTGGCAGCCGTCGTGGCCGCCGGGGCGGCACTGGCTTTGAGCAGCACCTCTGCCAAGGCTGATGCCACCATCTATCAGAACACTTTTAATTCCGGGACCACGTCGGAAAATCTTATCGGGTCCACGGTATCCGGAACGACCACAAAGTGGGGCGGCGACACCAGCGGGGTAGCCCTCACCACGAAGAGTAGCAATGCGTACGCTGCTGTCACCACATACAACATCAACAACAACAGCTACGCCTACCTGCCGATCAGCGGCACCATGCTGTCGGACTACACCCAGCTGGCCTACACCGTGACGCTCACGCCAACCGGTGAAACATCCGGCGGACTCACCGGTGATTGGCTCTCGATGGGATTCGGAAAAGGAGAGACCACCAGCGACAGCACGGCAGGCGGCGAACTTTGGGCGCTTTACCGGGAAGATGGCGGGACGCAATTCTTCACCAAAGGAGGAACCACCGGCGGGGGAACGGACGGTGGAACGTCGTCCACCTCGAACTCGGCGGACACCATCACTATCACGCTGGATACCGCTGCCAGCGCCACGCCGGGGGCTTACACGATCACCGACTCGCAGGGCCTGTTTACCGGAGTGACGGGTTCCACCGGCACCCTCCCGACCACGGTTTATGACGGCATCGGTGGCATCTTCATCGGTAATACCGGTGGAGCGAACGGAACATTCGCGAGCCTGACGCTCAGCGGATCACCGGTACCCGAACCGGCGTCGATCGGCCTCTTCGGGCTTGGGGCGGTCGGCCTGCTGCTGGCCCGGCGGAAACGCGCCTGAGTTGCCGCACCGGCAATCGGATTGGATTTGACATCTTTGGCGTGGCTGCTGCAAGGCGGCCACGCCTTTTTTTGCGCCACGCCGCCAGAGAGGTGAGAGTTGAGCAGTCGAACAGGAGAGCATGCATGGGTCGCGCGAGGCACAACGCTAAATGCTGTTTCTCACCGCAGAGGTAACGAAGGTACGCAGAGGTTTCGTCAGTGGATTCCCTTGCTTGATCGTACCGTCTTCGCGGGCTCCGCGCCCCCGCGTGAAATATTGAATCATGACTGCGGCATGATGGAAGTTCTTTTTTAATCACACGAAGAAGGAAAGGCGCTAAGATTCCGGCACATGATTTTCTCGCTTCACCGTGCCGTCTTCGTGTCCTTTGTGGCTTGGTGTGAGACAAGGCCGGCGAGCCGGCCAGAACAGGTGAGAGTTGAGCAGGAGAAAGTTGAGCAGGCACGTTTCATGCTAGCGCATGATGTAGGTAGTTTTTTCTTAACCGCAGAGGTAACGAAGGTACGCAGAGGTAACGAAGGTGCGCAGAGGTTTCGGCAGAAAATTCATTCGCCTGATCGTACCGCCTTCGCGAACTCCGCGGCTCCGCGTGAAATATGGCGGCGAGCTTTTTTTTGTGCCCACGCGAGCGGGAGATTTGCTTGTAACATCATATAACATATGAACTTAAATAATTTTTAGAAATTTTTCAAAATTTTATTTGCACATTGACGTCCTTTGCACTACACTCAATGTGGATATCGACTGGGTGG
>DAHWIP010000157.1:0-5262 GCA_027344975.1 Phycisphaerae bacterium | reverse complement strand
GCGTACGACCATATAGAGGGTTTTGCGGAATATGGTCATGCGGTGAGTGATCTTTATCACGGCGAATGCCTCCGCAAATATCTCTTCGAAGGGGGCTACAAAGGTGGCCCCGTGGCGATCGGTTCAGCCCTGTTTCATCAGGGCGATGGGGCGCAGGGACTTGCGCCGTTTCCGGGCGGTTCAATTCCGGATTCAAAGGCGGCTTGCGAGGGGCCGGTACTTGAAATTGCCATGACCATGGCAAACTGGCTGAAAGTTCATAATCGAGGCAATCCTGACCTTTTGACCATCTTTACTCCCGCTGAGCTTATCGCCGAGGATGCAGGCGTAAATAACGCACGAAAGTTTTTGGGCATCGCGTCTAAGATGGGTATCGGCTACAAAAACAATATCCAAGATGTGAAACGTCTTACCGCGGATGGAATTGAGTTCACCAACGGCGAAAGTCTGGAGGCGGAATTAAAAGTCATTCTGCCCGACTGGGTTCCCCACGAATTCCTGCGCAAGCTTCCCATCAGCGACAGCCGGGGCTTTATTGTGACTGATCTGCATATGCGCAATCCGAAATATCCGAATGTATTTGCAGCGGGCGATTCTGCGGCGGCAGCCGTTCCCAAACTGGGGGGTCTGGCGCATGGACAGGCTGATATGGCAGCCCGGCAGATCGCCAAGGATGTAGGGGCCATGAAGCCGGAAGATGCCGATCGACCGCTTAAGTATGAAATATTCTGCATCGGGGATATGGGTTCAGGAAAGGCGTTTTATATTCGAGCCAATACCTGGTTCGGCGGCAGCGACGAGGTGATGGAGTTTGGCCGCGTCCCTTATCAACTTAAAATGATGTACCGCAACCTTTTCTTCCTGCAACATGGTCGAGTTCCGGACTTCGGATTGCAGGTGGCACAGTTCATGGCGGAAAAAATAAGGTTGTAATCACGGTACCGGCGGAGCGACGCCTGGCAGGCATACTGACACCTTGGGGGCGCGAATGGATTGATAAAAAGAGTCGAGGATAAGGGCCGAACTGCGCCATTCCGTCGAGCCTATATTCGCACTTTGTTAGGTATCCATTTCGGAATATAATGCAGGGGCACCGAGAGGACAGGGATGGACTCGTGGATTTAAGCGTGAAACTGGCGATTCTGGCGGACGCCGCCAAATATGACGCGTCGTGCGCCAGTTCCGGAGCCAAACGCAAGGGAAACGGTAAATTGGGGAACGCTACCGGGGTGGGCATCTGCCATTCCTACACTCCGGACGGTCGATGCGTTTCACTGTTGAAGATTCTGCTCACCAATTTCTGCATCTATGACTGCGTTTACTGTGTAAACCGAATTTCCTCCAACACCCGTCGGGCACGTTTTACGCCTGAAGAAGTCGCCTCTCTGACCATCAATTTCTACAAACGTAATTATATTGAGGGATTATTTTTGTCTTCCGGCATCATCCAATCGCCGGATTACACCATGGAACAATTGGTCAGATGTGCCCACCTGTTGCGGTTGGAGCATCAGTTCAACGGATACATCCACCTCAAGGCGGTTCCGGGGGCATCATCTGCACTCCTCGAGCTTGCGGGACGATATGCCGACCGATTGTCGGCTAATATTGAACTGCCGACAGCAGCGGATTTGCGGCACCTGGCGCCGCAGAAAGACCATGCGGAGATCACTGCTGCCATGGGTCAAATCGCGGAACGAATTGAAGTCCGCCGGGGGCGTGCTTCAAGTATCCATGATGCGGAAACAACTCTGCCGACTGAGGCCGGGGAAACATACCGGTCCGGACGCCGTGCAAAAGAAGTCTTTGCCCCGGCCGGACAAAGCACTCAGATGATTGTCGGAGCAACTCCGGCGTCGGATATGACGATCCTCCGAACCGCAGACGGACTCTACCGGCAATATGCTCTGCGACGTGTCTATTATTCCGCCTTTTCACCGATTCCACATCATGATTCTCGTCTACCCGGCATTGCCCCACCTCTGCTTCGGGAACATCGGCTGTATCAGGCAGACTGGTTATTGCGCTTTTACGGTTTTACCGTCGCCGAAATTTCCACGGCGGCAGTCAATGACTGCCTCAGTTTGAACATGGACCCCAAACTGGCGTGGGCTCTGCACCATCGCGGCCGGTTTCCCGTGGATATCAACAGGGCACCGCGCCATGAATTGCTGCGTGTGCCTGGACTGGGCGTACGTAATGTGGATCGAATTATTCGCATGCGGCGGATCAGAAGTGTTCGGCTGGAGGATTTGGTGCAGTTGCGGGTACCGATCAGACGGGCCCGCCCATTTATTATTGCCGGAGATTTTCACCCATCCGCGCTGAAACTGGATCAGCTATCTTTCGCGGATGTCTCGCGCGAGTTGCTGCTCTTTGCGCATCTGACTGCACCCGTGGGCGGTGTCAATGAATGAATGATGGGTGGACGTGCCGCACAGAAATGGAGCCGCTGATAAACATGATGGTTGACTTTGACGGAACCTTTGAAGGATGGCGTGCGGCAGCCGGCCGATATTTGCGATGCGAAATTGAACCGCACGGTCTGCATTGGCCTGACCCATATCAGCGATGCGGATCGCTTTTCGCACCTCTGGGGTCGAACGGCGGCGGATCGCAAAGGGATGCAGACCGAGTTGATCCAGCCCCCAAACTTACAAATTCAGCTGCCGCTTTTCGCCCGTTGGAGAAGCGATATCCGCCGGTTTCCGCCTCTCGATGGGCAGGCTTTTTGCGTCTGGCGCAACGGGTGTGTTACGCCCGCTTTTCCGAACGATTCGGGCTGCTTTATCGCGTTGCGTGGCGGATGCGTCACGGGGAGTCGGATCTGCCGCTGCTGCTGACTGATCCGGATATGCTTGCCATCATGCGATGGGACAGCAGCGTTCGCCGTGACGCCCATAAGACCACGGCCTTCGTCCGCTTCAAACTGGTCCACCGGGATCGCCAGACGGGAATTGAGTATTTTGCCGCCTCGCATCGACCCCAGCATTATCCACTCCGATTGGTGGGGAGTTTCTTTGCCGATCGTTTCGCATCGATGCGATGGGCCATTTTTACGCCGGATGAGAACGCTTGCTGGAACGGCAGCAACACGATCTATTCAAGGGCGCGCGACGGGCAGGCTCTGCCGCACGAAGATGATGTGGAGCAGTTATGGTGCATTTATTATTCGCATATTTTCAATCCCGCCCGGGTTAATGCAGCCGCCATGCAGCGGGAAATGCCCAAACACCACTGGCAGACTTTACCGGAGGCCACCGTCATCCCGGAACTGATTCGCCATGCGCAACAGGCGACACGCCGCATGCAGAATCATATCGACGAGCCGCAACGAAGGCGAAAATTTCCTGTTTCCGATCCGGGCACATCGTCGCCGACCAAATCCATTGACCAACAGTCGCCTGACGAAAGCGGAGCCGTCAGATTGAAGGATAATTCCGGGCGAGAAGAGGACGGAACGGTGAATGAATGAGGACAGGTGTAAAAGGATAGAAATGGAGTATTCGCATGTCATATCCATTATTTATTTTCCGGATGAGGCTTCGGACGTGGATTGCGGGAAGTGCTCTGGTGGGATTATGCCTTATCTTCAGCCCAGGTTTAGTTCTGGCCGCGGACATTTCCCCCGTATCTCATACGGAGGAGCATCCTACTTCATCCGAGGGTCGGGCAGCGGCTTTCCGGTTGGAGGGGCAGTTGGATAAGGCGATAGCCGAAAGCGAAGCATGGAAGCAGATTGTCCGCCAACCGAATGGACAATTGCACCATCAATACCTGATTCCCGGCGCCGGATACTATCAACTGTTTGACTGGGACACCTGCTTCATGGGGATTGCACTGAGCTACCGCCACCGGGGACGAAGCCTTGAGGGATCCGTTGAGGATTTCCTGCACTTTACTGACCATTATTTTTCCTATGTCGGCTATACGCCGCGTGAAGTTGACGGCCACCATATGTGGGCGTTGCCGGAGATGTGCAAACCATTTCTGGCCCAGATGGCTTTGCGAGCAAGCCTGACGACCCACCATGTATCGTGGCTGAAGCCATATTATCACCGTCTGGCGGATACGATTCGGTACTGGCGCTACGCGCGCCGGGCGCCGGACGGCCTTTTTACGTGGTTCGACGGGGTGGAAAGCGGAACCGACAACAGTCCCGCGGTCATCTACGCACCGGCAGACTCTACGGAAGGGGTCGATCTGGCTTGTTACATTTACCGTGAATATCGGGCGATGGCCGATCTTGACATCATGTTAAGAAAACCTGCCGATGCGAAGCGCTATGAGCGGCATGCCGCCAACCTGAAAAAGCTGATTCAAACCAGGCTGTGGGATGCCGACGCGGGTACATTTTATAATCGCAACAGCCGCACGGGTAAGTTCATCAAAGTTCCGGAGTGGACGAATCTGACCCCGCTTTGGGCGGGCGTGGCGACGCCGCAACAGGCACACATTCTTATTACACGCTGGGTTCTCAATCCGCACCGATTCTGGACACGTTTCGGCATTCGCAGCCTGACACCGGCGAGCCCGTCGTACCATCCGGTTCACGGGTATTGGCAGGGACCGATCTGGATCATCAGCAATTACATGGTGATGCACGGCCTGATGAATTATGGTTATAAATCGCAGGCCAGACTTCTCGCGAGGGAAACCACCCGCATGCTGCTTCGGGATATTAAAAAGACCGGCGGCATGCACGAGACCTACAATCCGAATACCGGCGTGGGCCAGAACCAGGGGAATTTCAAAAGCTGGGACCTTCTTGGCGCGTATATGATCCGCGAGGCGTACACTGGAGTGAATGCTGCAGAGATTCCTGCAGCAAAAAGTCTTTCGAAATGAGAGTATGTTCGCAACGAACTGAATTTGGGTATTGAAAGCGATAGTTTGTGACGGCGGGTTGTGAATTGTCAAGTCTGGATTCGATTTATTTCTCGAGACATTTCATAAATGCTGTTGAGTGAGGAAACATGAGCAGGCGGGGCGCGTGGATTCTGGAAGACCAGTGCACACTTGAAGGTAGCGCGCTGGCGGCGCTGCCGCGCGGCGCTCCGGTGCTGCTGGTGGAGGACATTCCGTGGTTGTCGGCGTATCCGCACCATTGGCAAAAGCTGGTGATGTTGATCTCCGCCCAACGCCACTTCGCTTTGACGTTGCGGCACCGAGGCTACGACGTGGCCTATCATAAATTATGCAACAATCCGCACGCGGCCGTGCTGAAGTTCACAGCGGATTACCAGCTTGACGAAGTGCAGC
>DAHWIP010000156.1:0-5353 GCA_027344975.1 Phycisphaerae bacterium | reverse complement strand
TCGCGGTTTTAACGCCGCTGTTTCTACTTCCGCTGGTGCAGGGATACACAAGCGGGGATATATGGAGTCGGAGCACCAATTCCGTGGACCTCGCGTCATTGATCATGCCGTCGCAATATGTAGGGTTCGGGGCGGGATGGGCCCGGCAACTCTGGCAACAGTTTCCCGCAGCCGGTGCCATACCGTCGCAGGTCGGGTATCTGGGCGTACCCCTTATTCTGCTGTTGGGTATCTATTTCAGAAAGTCCTTCTCGTCGCGAACGGGCCTGCTGCTTTTGATCATCTTTTCCATGGCGATCCTGCTGAGCCTCGGACCGCAATTGAAAGTACTTGGGTATTCTCTCTGGTGCCCGCTGCTGTGGAATTATGTTTCGCATCTTCCCCTCGTGGATAAAGCACTCCCGTTTCGAGTGTTCAGCTATGCGACACTGGCCACCTCGGCAGCCTCGGCCCTGTGGCTTGCCGGAACGGATCCATTACGCCGGAAATGGGTCCTTTCCTCACTGGTGATTCTGACACTCTTTCCCAATATTTCGGCAGGCATCGGCACCGGACGGTACGCCAATCCCCCATTCTTCCGGCAAGGGTACTGCCGCCATTATCTGCGGCCGAACGAGACGGTGCTGATCCTTCCATTGATCTCCCATTTGCCGGTTATGTTGTGGCAGGAGGAAAACGGCTTTCGCTTTTCGATGGTGAATGGGTTTACCGGTTGGGTCCCCGTCAATTTCAAATGGCCGAGTTCTATCAGCGCCTGCCTCGCCCTGCGATCTGCCCCGCCACCCGATTACGGGCCCCAACTGATGCAATTTTTATACGCGCATCGTGTCGGAGCGGTCATTCTCACCTCACACCCCGGCCCCATTTCAGATGCAGCAGTTGCACCGCTGCATGCCCGACCGATTCATATCGGGGGTGTATGGCTTTACAGAGTGCCGCACCCATCCCGCCCGAACCCGGCGGATCATGACGCTTCATCAACGACGGCCTCGCCGGGCCGCCGATGACGATGCGGTGAAGCGGACGGTTTCACCTGCCGTGGGAGCCTTTGGCCCGCAGGCCACCGCTCCGCCCATGAGTTGGGAATGGACTCAACTTTTCGTACTCATGGAAAGCGGTACTTATTTCCCGAGCCACTTCTTAGACGGGCCAAAGAATTCGGCCTATACTGCCGATAAGTTTGGCCGGAGGAGTAAACGGATGGAGATGTTTGTTTGCGCCAAAAGGAGTTGCGATGGCCACTGTTCACCGGTTCGTAGTTGTACCGGCCGTACCGGAGAGTCTTTCCGGATTACATGATCTTGCCTATAACGTCTGGTCGCTCTGGAAATATGATGCCGTCAGTCTTTTTAATCGGCTTGACCCGGATTTGTGGGAAAGGACCGACCACAACCCTGTCGCCCTGCTGAACCTGATCAGTCAGGAAAAACTTCAGGCGGCGGCCGCGGATGAGGGCTTTCTGGCCCATTACAACCGTGTGGTGACCGATTTCCGCTATTACATGCAGGCCCCCACCTGGTTCAGCCTCAATCACCCCGGCAACAAAACACAAATTGCCTACTTTTCCGCGGAGTACGGACTCCATGAATGCCTGCCGATCTATTCTGGCGGTTTGGGCGTACTTTCCGGCGACCATATGAAAAGCGCCAGCGAACTGGGCCTGCCGCTGGTGGGCGTCGGGCTTCTTTATCGCGACGGGTACTTTCATCAACGCCTGAACCCGGACGGATGGCAGCAGGAACTTAACCCGCAGAATAATTTCTTCTCCATGCCGCTCAAACTCTGCGTCGGACCTGACCAGCAGCCGATCCGCACGTTTATCGATCTGCCCGGCTCGCGCGTGAACATTCAGGCGTGGAAGATCATGGTCGGGCGGGTCACGATTTACGCCCTGGATACCAATCTGCCGGATAATCGGCCGGAGGACCGCGAGATCACCGCGCGGCTTTACGGCGGCGATCAGGAAATGCGCATCCGTCAGGAGATCATTCTGGGCATCGGCGGTGTGCGCATGCTCACGGCATTGGGGATCAAGCCCACCGTCTGCCACATGAATGAGGGGCACTCGGCGTTTCTGGCGCTGGAACGCTGCCGGGTGCTGATGGAAGAATCCAAGCTGTCATTTGCCGAGGCACGCGAGATTGTCGCGGCAAGCAATGCGTTTACCACTCACACGCCGGTGCCGGCGGGGAACGATCACTTCCCGCGCGACATGATTGAGCGTTATTTCGGCGGATATTGCCCCAAGCTGGGCATTTCACTCGATGAACTGCTCGGGCTGGGACGGATCAACCCCGGCGACGCGGGTGAAGGTTTTGGCATGACCACGCTGGCGCTGCGGATGGCGTGGCACTGCAACGGGGTGAGCAAACTCCACGGCGATGTTTCGAGACATATGTGGCAGGGAATCTGGCCCGATGTACCGCCGGATGAAATCCCCATCACGCACATCACCAACGGGGTGCATACCCAATCATGGATTTCAGAAGGGTGCGCCCGGCTGTATCAGGAATATCTCGGAACCAACTGGCTGGAGCGTCCGGCCGATCACAGTGTCTGGGTGCGCACGGATAAGATTCCCGATTCCGAACTGTGGCGGGTTCACGAACGGCGCAAGGAACGGCTGATCGGATATGTTCGGCAGCGCCTCGCAGAGCAGATGAGGCGCGGCGGCGCCGGGGCGGCGGAGATCGGCCGCATTGACGAGGTGCTCAATTCCCGCACGCTGCTGATCGGTTTTGCCCGCCGCTTTGCCACCTACAAACGCGCCACGCTGCTGCTTCGCAACATGGATCGGCTTTTGAAACTGCTGCGCGACACCGAGCGACCGGTCAACTTCCTTTTCGCAGGCAAGGCCCATCCCCGCGACGACGGGGGCAAGCACTTTATTCAGGAAATCTACCGCTTCTCGCAGCGCGAGGATGTCCGCGGGCGCATCGTCTTCCTCGAGGATTACAACATCGATGTCGCCCGCCACATGACCCAGGGGGTGGATGTCTGGATGAACACACCGCGCCGACCCATGGAGGCGTCCGGAACCAGCGGCATGAAGGCGGCGATCAACGGCGTGCTGAATCTGAGCATTCTCGACGGCTGGTGGTGTGAAGCCTTCGACGGTGAAAACGGCTGGGCCATCGGCCATGGCGAAGAATTTTCGAATGACGATTATCAGGATGAGTTGGAAAGCCGGGCGATTTTTGACCTGTTGGAAAAGTCTGTAATTCCTCTCTATTACGATCGTGGACTTGACGGCCTGCCGCGGGCGTGGCTCCGCCGCATGAAGGCATCCCTGCGCACCATTTGCCCGGAATACAACACCAACCGCATGGTGCAGGAATATGCGGATAAATTCTATATTCCGGCGGATGAGGCGTTCTGGCAGCTCAGTCAGGGTCATGGGGCCGGGGCATCCGCACTGGCCGACTGGCGGCGCAAGATGCGTGAGGGTTGGGGCAAAGTGTCGATCCGCGACACTCAGGAGCACACCGACGGCGTGGTGAAAGCAGGTGAAAGCGTGAAAATTTATGCCACCGCCGTACTGGGCGACATCCCGCCCGAACATGTGCGGGTGGAACTGTATTTCGGCCCGCTGGACGCGAGCGGAAACATTCAGAAAGCCGGTGTGCAGGGAATGGCGATGGGCGCCGCGGTGGAAAAGGGTGTCTATCAATATGTTGGCGCGATCCGTGCCGCCGATTGCGGGCAGCAGGGGTATACGGTGCGGATCGTACCGGAAAATCCGAATATTAAACTGCGACTTGAACCGGGACTCATCCGCTGGGGATAATCTTTCCCATCCGGATACTCCCGGTACAATGGCTCCGCCGCCGACCGATCCACAGGGATTGAACCTGTGCGGATCGGTATTCCGCTGAATTGGGTATGCCCCGGCGGAAGTTGGCGATGCGTGTGTCGGTTTTGCTGGAGGAACATGCTCAATGCCCCGCGTGTGTGTTGTTGTCGTTGCGGGATTGGATACCCAAATGCTCTCGATGCTCGGCCCGAGGCTCGGGGCCATCGCGCATCAGGCATCGCTGGAATCGGTCTTTCCGGCGGTAACTTCCACCTTTCAGGCAAGCCTGACAACCGGCCGACCTGTTGCGCAGCATGGGATCATCTGCAACGGCCTGTACACCCGCAGCGAGCCGGAAACGCACCCCCTGCTGGATGCCGACAGTTATCCCGAATTCCGGCGGGAAGTCAGCTTCTGGGAGCAATCCAGCGAACTGGTGAAAGCCCCCCGCTTCTGGGCTGATTGGAACATCAAAACATCCATGCTGTTTTTTCAGCAATCCATCGGTCAAAGCGCGGACATCATCCTGACCCCCAAACCCGTCCACACCCCCGACGGTCGGACGGTAAGTTCCTGCTGGAGCCGGCCGGATCATCTTTATGAATCCTTGGCGGCGGAACTGGGCCCCTTCCCCCTGCATCATTACTGGGGACCGATGGCAGGGCTGCCCGCATCGGAGTGGATCGGCAAGGCTGCGGCCCGCGTGTGGGACACTCAATCACCCGATCTGCAATGGGTTTACATCCCCCACCTGGATTACAACCTCCAGCGGCTGGGGCCGGGTGATCCGGCCATTGCCCGCGATATCCGAGAGCTTGATACGATTCTCGAACCGCTGATCAGCTCGGTGTGGAAAAGTGAAGGGAAGATGCTCGTTGTAGGCGACTATGCCATGAATGATGTCCGCGGCGCGGTTGCCCCGAATCTGGCGCTGCGACGGGCCGGACTGCTGAAAACACGGCCGGACGCCGACGGCAAACTGCTCGTCGATCACGACGCAAGCGAGGCGTTCGTGATGGTGGATCATCAGGTGGGATTTCTCTACGCCCGGCCGGAGGCCCTGACACGGGAGCTGGGCGTGCTGCGGGAGCTTGACGGCATTCAACAAATTATGACGAAAGAGCATTTCGATCGTATGGGGATTGACACACCGCGGACGGGGGGAGCCGTGATTCTCGCGGCGGCCGACCACTGGCTGATGCACGACTGGTGGGAACAGGAGAGCGAAAAACCGGCATGGCAATTTTCCGTCGATATCCATCGCAAACCGGGGTACGACCCGCGCGAACTGTTCTTTGAAGGGGGGCGGCCGGGCCGGGCGATTGCGCAAGACCCGGTATTGGTGCGCGGCTCGCACGGACTTGCCGATCCCCATTCAGGCCGGTCCCCGGCGATCTGCTGCGACAGTTACCTGTTTCCCCGCCATTACCGACTCTCCGAACTCGTCGGCATGATCGGCCGGCTGCTGGGCAGGACGTCGTAAGACGGCGGGCCGGTGATATCTGCACTAAATATTTATTGGTCCTTGGCGATCGGCCAGAGCATTCGTTGCGGCCGATA
>DAHWIP010000155.1:0-5372 GCA_027344975.1 Phycisphaerae bacterium | reverse complement strand
ACAATAATTTTTACTTTTCACGATCATGCGATACACTACGTATATTCTCCGGTCAACGGGGTGCCTGTAAGCCACTCCTATCGAAACCTGTTGAACGGAGATACCGGGGTTCCCCCGGCAAAAACATGCTGATGCCCGTTCCGGGATGAGAGCACATGGCGTTTGTATTAATCTTTTCATTCCCATCACGCCATGACCGGTAACGGAACCGATCTTTACTGCAGGGAAGCGGTAAACTGTTTTCCAAATATCTACAAGGATGGTATCGATGACGGTGTAAGCCGTCTTTTCGGCCTGGGGACGGAGAGCGAGAGGACAGCACCGACCGCTCGCGTGGCGGGATCCGATATGTTCGCGTCTATACCACGCGAATCGTTCGTGATGATACTCTTCAGGGATGGCCCGGGCCCGTAAGCGGCTCCGCTTCGGCTTGACCCTCCAAACTTCAACCCGGCTGTGGCTGGCTCACGCAGCAACCGGTATTGGGGATATCGCCAAAAAATTCTGAAGCAGACGATGCCCCTCAATTGTCAGAAAACTCTCCGGATGAAATTGAACACCATGCAGGGGCCAACTTTTGTGCCGCACTCCCATGATTTCGTCTTCTTTGGTCCAAGCTGTAACCACAAAATCGTTGGAAAGCGTGCCCGGCCGGATCACGAGGCTGTGATACCGCGCCGCTACGAACGGATTGCTTAACCCGGCAAAAACCCCCTGATTGTCGTGAAAAATCTCCGAGGTCTTTCCGTGCATCAAACGCCAGTTTCTCTCCACCACGGCTCCAAAAGAATGGCCGATACATTGATGTCCCAAACAGACCCCCAATATCGGCAGTTTGGGTGCGAAATGCTGCAAAATGTCATTGCTGATACCCGCCTCACGCGGCGTGCATGGACCGGGAGAAATTATAATTCGCTCAGGCTTAAGTGCTTCAATCTCGCCAACGGTCATTTTGTCATTACGCCGTACGTCAACGGCAACATCTGAAATCTCACCGATCCGCTGCACCAGGTTGTATGTGAAGGAGTCGTAATTGTCGATCAGTAATATCATCCCCAGAGTTTAATCTCACTGCAGAGTCTATCCAAGTAACACGAGGACCGACATTGAGCTATGGTGCCGCAGCCGCGACGAGAAGCGGCCGGTTAAAGCAATCCATCTCCCTGTCGACCGGCCTGTGGGTAACCTGTTGACAAGATGTCTCACGCGGTCGCTTTAGATGGAAAATTTGACGTATTCAGGTTGGCTCCAAATCTCTACAAGCTGCTTCTTGGCGGAGAATCTTCGATACCGACAGGTCGATCCGTTTGAGGCAAGACAACTTACCCACCATAAGTAAAACCTGTGGATAACATCATAATTCCTTGGTATATATAATCTTATGTAGCTATTGCCGAGCTTTATTCAGGCCCAAGACAGGGCCTGCTATTACGACGACGATTTATATATCTTATAGAGCACGATACGAGCGCGATAACCGGGTAACCAAGAGCAAGTTTGGCGACTGTAGCCAGATGAATCAAAATTCGATGCGGTGAAAGAATTGTGAATAACACGGAAAGATATCTCGACAAATCTACATCTATGGCAATTCCTATTTGCGAAATCCCTGATCCGCGTTCGCGTTTTTCTGGTCCCGACATAAGAGATCGTTTGAGCATTACTCGGATGCTGTCGTCGAATGTGCAAGGATGACCTTGACCCGCTTGATCCGCCCGTGCGAAGCAGCCTGAATCCGGGCCAGTAGTCCATTCCGCAGCAATCGCTCCAGTTCCGTTCGAGCGGGAGCCTGTTCGCAGGCGATGGTGAGGATGGATCGGTGAATCCCCTTGAGCGCGCATGATCGTCGCAGCAATTCCGGAAGGCTGTTCCAGGTCGGCGTAAGGAAGTCCATGGTTCGAGCGGGTTTGAGTACTTCGCGTGCGAACCACGCCGGCAATATTTCGCCGAGGGGTTCCGTGGTATGGCTGGATTTGGGTTTCCGATAGTTGAGGATCTGCGTTAGGGAAGCGACGGTAGGCTTTTTCGGATTCTTGCCAGCCATGGTTACGCCTCAGATTTTGCACCGTCAGGGTATCGTCACCGGCATGATGACGTACATGAACGATTTACTGAACCGCATGAGAGCCGGACCGGACGCCTTAAATTCAAACGTGAAGTTATCCGTCGGTGCCACCTTGACCGCATCGAGCAGATAAGCTGGATTAAAGCCCAATTCTGTTGCCGGCCCGGTGTATTGGATCGGCATGGTGATCCGGGCTTCGCCGAGGTCCGGTGATCGGCCGATCAGATCAAGCTGGTTATTGGTGAACGATACTTTGATGGCACGAGAATCATCACTGGTCATCACCGACGCACGCCGTACCGAACTGCTGAACGGTGCGGATTCGATACTTGCCTTGCGGTCGCAGTCTTTGGGTATCACATCCTGATAGGGCGGGAAGACCCCTTCCACGAGTGTGGCGCTGAAGCTGGCCTTGACCGCCCGATTTCCCTTGTCCGGATCGGCGGCGAGAACCTGCACAAAGAGCTTATTTTCGCGGAACTGCATGGCGATGGTGGAATCCGGATCGCCCAGTAATTTTTCAATGTGGGTGATCGCCTTGATCGGCACCACCGCCGAAATGTCCTGGCCATCCGCCCCGGTGTCCTCCGACACACTGACATCCTCGCGGGCGTGGGCCAGGCGATGACCGTCGGTCGCCACCAGCGAAAGTTTCTTTCCCTTGACCTCAAAAAGCACACCGTTGATGGCGTAGCGGCTCATCTCCTTGGCGGCGGCGAAACGGGTGCAATCCAACATGCGCTTGAGTGGCCCGGCCTGAATCGAAAAATTGGTCTTGCCGTCAAAGGATTCAATCGGCGGATACCCCTCCGCACCGAACCCGAGCAGCGTATACGAACTGTCACGGCCGGTGATGGTGGCTTTTTCATTGGAGGCGGTGATGGAAATGGTTTCATCGGGCGAGTTATTAACAATATCCGCAAGTTTTGCCGCCGGCAGGAGCAACACGCCGTCCTGCTTGATGTCCACCTGCTGAAGATAGGTTTCGAGGGTCATCTCTCCATCGGTGCAGACAAGCTGTACCACTCGGCCGGTGGGGAGTGAAGTAGTGGCTAACCGCACCGAACTGAGAACCGGCTTGGGAGAGCGTGTGGGAACGATGCCGGTGGCCAGCGAAAGAACATCCGATAAAGCCTGTCTGTGGATACTTACTTTCATTTATCTCAACCCATTCTATCTGGACTGCAACATAAACTCACCGGCAGGCATGGTAATAGTCAGGCCGCCGGGCGTCAAAAATTGCGGCCTCACTCGGCCTGCAGCGGCTAATTTAACCCATTTGACGGAGTGCTGCGAGCAGTTTATCGATGTCGTCGGCAGTTGAAAAAAATCCGGGGCTTACGCGTACCGCGCCGTCGGGATAGGTGCCGAGGGTTTTGTGGGCATACGGCGCGCAGTGCAGACCAGGCCGGATTGCGATGCCGAAGGAATCATCCAGAATGGCTCCCAGTTCCTGCGGCGAATATGGGGGTAAATTGAAGCTGACGGTTCCAACGCGGCAACGTGAGGCGTCTGAACCGGTCGGTCCGTAGATCGTCAGCTGATCCAATTCCGTGGCGCCATCCATGAATCTCTGTACCAGCTGCTGTTCATGCTCCAGTGTTTTCAATGGGCCGTGATCGGTTACATATTTGACGGAGGCCCCCAGCCCGCAGATTCCGACCGTGTTGGGCGTACCCGCCTCCAGGAAGTAAGGCATGAGCCGCGGCTGAGTTGGACTGCCGGAATCGCCTCCCGTGCCTCCTTCACGAAATGCCGCCAATTCGCCAATATCAATGGTGGTGTGGATATAAACGGCCCCGGTTCCCGTCGGGCCTAAGAGTGATTTATGCCCCGGAAACGCGAGGATATCAATCGCATCGTTAACAACATGAATCGGCACCACGCCAATCGTCTGGGCTGCGTCCACCAAAAAGCGCACGCCACGTTCCCGGGCAATCAAACCCACCTCGCGGATCGGTTGAATCGTACCGAGCACGTTGCTGGCGTGAGTCAGCGCAATAAGGCGGGTGCGGGGTGTGATCGCTTTGGCGATATCGGCGGGGTCGATCACGCCCGTCTGCGGCGAAAAATCAACGCGGGTTAATTCAATAAAGCCGGCGTCGGCCATCGCCTGAAGTGGACGCGAGACGCTGTTATGTTCCACCATACTCGTGATGACATGATCGCCCGGACGCAGGATACTTTTGAAGGCGATATTCAGGGCATCGGTCCCGTTCATCGCCAGAACCATCCGATGCAGGTCGGTTCCACCCACAAAATCGGTGAGAATCTTCCGCACGCTGTCGAGCATCTTCTCCGCCGCGACGGCCATCCGGTGCCCGGCACGGCCGGGATTTGCCGCTTCTTGAGCCAGAAAATTGGACATCGCCTCCGCCACGACAGGTGGTTTGGGCCAACTGGTCGCGGCATTATCGAGATAAGTGACTTCACCATCAACAACCATTACGCATCCTTCAATCCGGCGGGTTCGAGCCAGCCTACGATATCTTATCGCACAACTGGCGCGTTCTCATCTGCCGAGCATAGCATGATAGTAGGGTTTGTGGCGCGAGAAGTGTTGCCACCGCGTCCGCCGACGCTTGCGGAGGTCGCGGGCATGACGGCTAAGCGGATCGGCTAAAATGGATGCATGGGACATTTGGCTATCGAAGAATGGCGAACGAGACAGATAAAAATCTGCGGCATCACCAGCAAATCGGATGCACGCATGGCAGTCGAATTGGGGGCCGATCTCATCGGGCTTAATCTCGTCGCCGGGCCGCGAAAAATCACGCTCTCGCTGGCTATGGAAATTGCCACCGATTCTCATGTGCGTGGGAAAGCGGTCTTACTGGTTCGTGATTGGCCGGGTGCGTGGGATGCTGCGGCGCCGGAAGCAGGGTTGTTGGCGGGGGTACAGTATTACGGCCCACTGGCTCATCCTTGTGTGATGCGGTTTGAGGAACTGTCGTTACCGCTTTTCCTGCCCGTGCGGGTTGCAGATGCACAATCACTGGATACAGTCGCTCACCAGCTACCGCTGGTGGCTGGAGCCAAGGTCACCTGGCTGCTGGATTCGCACGCGCCGGGGAAGCTCGGTGGGACCGGGCAGGTATTTGACTGGTCATTGGCGAAGGAATTTGCGCGGAGATTCGCAGGTGACGGCGAGATGCGATGGGGTGTGGCGGGCGGATTGACTCCGCATAATGTCACGGACGCAATTCGAGAGCTTGCGCCTGATTTGGTGGACGTATCGAGCGGTGTGGAGGAGCCGGGCCGCCCGGGCATAAAAAATCGCGACCTGGTGCGTGATTTTGTCGCCGCG
>DAHWIP010000154.1:0-5373 GCA_027344975.1 Phycisphaerae bacterium | reverse complement strand
GGCGGCCAAGGCCAAGCTGTTTACCGGATTGCAACCGGACGCGTGGGCCGTGGTTAATGCTGATGACGCTTACACACCCGTCATGGTGCAGGGCAGCAGGGCCCGCATTTTCACATATGGTCTCAAGCATCAAGCCGACCTGCATGCCGAGGTATTGAAAATGGACAGCGCCGGCATGCAATTGAAGGTTTCCCTGCGCGGCGGCAAGTCGCACGTCGTCAGCAGCCCGATGGTCGGTCTGCACAATGCACAGAATATTCTTTGTGCAATGGCGGGAGGGATCGCGGCCGGTTTCCCGATGGATCACCTTGCGTCCGCCATGTCCATGGCTCCGGCGGCACCCGGTCGGCTTCAACGGGTTGGACTGCCGGGCATGGACGGGGGGAATATGCCTTTTGCCGTGTTTGTCGATTACGCCCACACGCACGACGCATTGGAAAATGTTCTCACGGCCCTGCGGCCATTGACCCGTGGTCGGCTGATCTGTATTTTCGGCTGCGGAGGAGATCGGGACCGCACCAAACGCCCGTTGATGGGCGCTGTTGCTGAGAAACTGGCCGATCGGGTGATCATCACCAGCGATAATCCGCGCAGCGAAAATCCGATCGCGATCATCGATGACATTCTTCAGGGGCTTTCGTCGGCCGGCCGTGCCGCGGCAGACATCGTTCCGGATCGCAGAGCGGCCATTGAAGCGGCAGTTGAAATGGCCGAACCGGATGATACGATCTTAATCGCCGGTAAAGGGCATGAAAATTATCAGATCATCGGCAACGAGCGGCGTGATTTTGATGATGCGCAATGTGCCGTCGAGGCGTTGCAGAACAAATTCAGTGCCACAGTAAAGTGATAAATGCCGCAGGAGCGGTGGTGTCGGGGTGAGTTTCGAGGCGAAAAGTGAAAGCATGTTCATTTGATCATATCCGACGGGTGACGCTCTCGCGTTGGGTTCTGCGCGGCGAGCGGGAATTCCGTGGTGGGGTTTCCACCGACAGCCGCGAAATTCACGAGGGTGATCTGTTCATCGCCATTCAGGGGGAGAAATTCGACGGCAATAAATTTGTAATGCAGGCGATTTCCGCCGGCGCATCGGGCGCTCTCGTCGATGAGCCGATTGATCCCGATACGCTCGCCCAGCTCCGTGGCACATCCGCCACCATCATGCAGACCGACCAATCGGTTCGAGCGCTGGGCCGTTTGGCGGCCAACTATCGCCGTGATCTGCGAAGCAAGGTGATCGCGGTGGGAGGTTCCAATGGCAAAACCACCACCAAACAAATCATCCATACCCTGCTGTCGCAGAAATTCAACGGTGTGGCAAGTCCCAGAAGTTTTAATAACAACATCGGCCTGCCTCTGACGCTGCTCTCCGTCGAGCCCCGGCATGATTATGTCATCCTTGAAGTCGGCACCAACGCTCCGGGAGAAGTCGGGGCCCTTGGTCTCATCGCCCAGCCGGATATGGCGGTGATTACCGGTGTCGGCTACGAACATCTTGAAGGACTCCGCGATCTGCGATCGGTGGCGATTGAGGAAGCGTCGCTGGCGAATTTCGCCAATAACGACGGCATGATATTTTTGAATAAATCCTCACCGGAACTGATCGAAGCGCTGCGGTTGAGCAAAGTTCCACGCGTTACGGTCGGTCTGCCCGGAGATGGCGCCGACATCGAGATTCATGATATCCGTCAGGATATGACGGGAGTTTCGTTTTCTCTCAATAACCGCTCGCCATTTCATCTACCGCTGTTGGGGCGGCATAACGCCATCAACGCGGCTCTCGCCATTGGCGTCGCCCGGCGCATGGGGCTTTCGGAAGCCGAAATACAATCCGGATTGTCGCAGGTTAAACCGAGCCCGATGCGGCTTGAACCCCAGACGCTCGGTTCACATTGGATTCTCAACGACGCCTACAATGCCAATCCATCCAGCACCGAGGTTGCCCTGCGAACCTTTGCCGAGCTGGTGCTTCCCGTTGTCAACCGCCGCTCACCCCGCAAGGTGGCGGTGCTTGGCGATATGCTGGAACTCGGCCCCAGTGCCGCCGAGCATCACATTCGGATGGGGGAATTGGCCGCGGAATTAAATCTTTCCGCATTGGTTACCATTGGGCCGCTGGCAAGTTGGGCGGCCATCTCAGCTGAAAAGCGGGGCATGTCGAGCTTTCAATTCCCGGATATCGATCGCGCACTGGAAGATCAAAGCCGTTGGCTTCGCACCGGGGATGCCATATTGGTGAAGGGCTCGCGGGCCATGCATCTGGAAAATCTGCTCAAGGGATTGTCGGTTGGTAAGTTGACGCCTAAAGTTGACTGCGCCTGACAGGGAGGTCAGCGTTTATGCTTTACTGGTTATATAAATTACTGGAAGCGCATCATGTCATCGGTGCCGGGTCGGCGCTCGATGTGGTGATATTCCGATCCGCGCTTTCCGTCATGTCCGGTTTTTTAATTGTCCTCTTTGCAGGCAAGCCGGTTATCCGCTGGCTTAAAAAGCAGAAACTGGGTGATCAGCCGGAATTCAACAATGAAACCCTCAACGCCATGACCGCAAACAAGGCGGACACGCCTACGATGGGGGGGGTGCTGATCATCGGCAGCATCATCATCTCCACGCTCCTGTTTGCCCGACTGGACAATTTTTATGTCCGTATGGGTTTGGTCTGTCTCATCTACCTCGGCGGGGTGGGGGCTGTGGATGATTGGCTTAAATTGACCGCCAAACGCCGCACTCCGGGTTCTCGCGACGGCTTCTTCTGGTGGGAAAAACTCCTTTTTCAGATCGGCCTAGGGATGATTCTGGCCTTCTTTATTTACCATCATGGTAATTACCATCAGGCTCACTACCTGAATTGGCCCTTTCTCCCACGGGATATCGTTCTGCCCGCATGGCTCTTCGCCATTCTCACCATCTGCGTGGTTGCCGGCACCAGCGACGCCGTCAATTTCACCGACGGCATGGACGGGCTTGCCAGTGGCTGCATGGCCATTGTTGCCTTCGGCTTCATGGTTCTCGCCTATGTGACCGGCGACGCGCGCTGGGCCGCCACGCTCGACTTCAATCACATTCGGCATTCCGGAGAACTTGCGGTGATCTGCGGCGCCATGACCGGTTCCTGCCTCGGCTTTCTCTGGTACAACTGCAATCCCGCGTCTGTCTTCATGGGGGATACGGGTTCGCTGCCGCTGGGGGGCGTCATTGGGTATGTGGCGGTGGTCATTCGGCAGGAACCAATGCTTTTTCTGGTCGGCGGTATTTTCGTCATTGAGTTGATGAGTGTGGTGCTGCAGGTGTCATTCTTCAAGGCAACCCGTGGAAAGAGGCTTTTTCGCTGCGCACCCATCCATCATCATTTTCATATGGCGGGTTGGAGCGAACCGCAGGTGGTGGTACGGTTTTGGCTCCTCTCCGCCCTTTTTGCGGCCGGGGCTTTGGCGTTGGTGAAGCTGCGCTAAAATTTTGTGCTTAATTTGGGCTGGATTGGACGAAAATACGTATACTGTGTTTGCGTTATCGGTCAGAGAGCCGGTACCTTATAATAGTTCTCTGCCGTTCGCATCGTTTTTGCGCGGATGGTATTTTACGCGGCCATGGATGGTCTGCGTCCTTGAGCACATGGATGGTGCAGTTCACACCTGTACCGCCGTTATTGCCGACTGATGTTTAGCTGGATGGGTTTGACATGTCCGCAAGTAAACCTTCAATACGCTGGCCTACGCTCACACGCTGGCCCGGTCGAAATGAAAATAAATCGGCGGGCGGCGTGGCCGGAACCATCGCCCGAGGTTTGCAGTTCACACTGAGTCCGGTGTCGTTGGAGCTGGACCGCGTCCTGCTCATTGTCACCTTGACGCTCCTTGGCATCGGGTTGCTGATGGTGCAGAGCGCCCAAGCTCGCATTGCGGCCATGCCGCGGGATTTTCTCTTCCACTTCTTCTTTAATGTTTCGGGTTTACACGTCCTGCTGGCCGTCATTTTGATGATGGTCCTGTGGCGGATGGATTACCGACGTCTGCTGGGCCGAACGCTCTGGACATCTCCGGCAACCATTCTGATGGGGATATCCATAGTCTGTCTGGCGTTGGTGCTGACGCATTTTGGCGCCACCATCAACGGCGCCAGACGGTGGCTGATGATCCGCGTCGGGTCGCACCATGTCGGATTTGAACCTTCCGAACTGGCCAAATGGGTATTGATAGTCTTCATCGCCGCCTATGCCGCCCACCGCGCCGAAACGATCCGAAGTTTCTGGCGGGGGTTTGTTCCGCTTATCGGTGTGGTCGGGATTACCACCGCCTTAATATTGAAGGAAGACTTCGGCACCGCCGCGCTGATGGTGGGTATCGCCGGCATGATGATGCTCATGGCGGGGTGTAAATGGTGGCATCTGGCGATCCTTATTCCGCCCGCGCTGGCCGTCGCTTATTTCGCGGTCTGGAATGTTCCCTATCGCCGGGAGCGATTCCTGATATTTCTCCACCCGCATATGGACCCTCAGGGAGCGGGGTACAACCCCATTCAATCGCTGCTGTCATTTTCCAGCGGCGGCTTCTGGGGCAAGGGATTGGGTAATGGCGTTCAAAAAATGGGGTATCTGCCCGAAGATTCCACCGATTTTATTTTTTCGCTCATTGCGGAGGAACTCGGCTTTATGGGATGCCTGATGGTCATCAGTCTCTATATTACCCTTGTGATTGTGGGCTGGCGGATTGTTCATAAGGCGGAAAACATCTTCACCAAGCTCATCGCCTTCGGAACAACCGCAACCATCGGCCTTCAGGCGGCCATGAATGTCGCGGTTGTCACCGTGACGGTTCCCACCAAAGGTATCGCGCTACCCATGATTTCCGCCGGCGGTACCGGTTGGATTCTCACAGCCGGAGCCGTCGGGCTGCTGATGAATGTTGAACGCTCCAGTCGCATGGCGGGTGGAGCGATGGCGGGGGGGACGGCCGAGTTGCGGCAATCGCAGAAAGATGCGTCGAAAGCTAAAGTTCGGGGGGCAGCGTGAGCCGTACCGCCGGCATCGATCCGTCTGCGTCCCTGCAGCGAACCACCGTCGGCGTAAGCCGCTTGCCGAATAAATCCATGCCGCAGGAATCATCGACCGAAACCGTGACATTCATTTTTGCTGGCGGTGGAACCGGCGGCCACCTCTATCCGGGCCTTGCGGTGGCGGAAGAGTTGCAAAAATTGCTGCCTACGTGTCGTATTCATTGGGCTGCCACCCCGCGCACCATCGATCAGCGGCTTTTGGCCGACAAGGGAGACGCGTATATCCAGCAGGGGATTAAGCCTTTTCCAAGAAATCCATTGCACTGGCCAGGTTTTTACAGATCATGGCGGCAATCGTGTCGCCATTGGGAGAATTTT
>DAHWIP010000153.1:0-5410 GCA_027344975.1 Phycisphaerae bacterium | reverse complement strand
TCTTTGCTGCTCTTCGGCCTGGCACTGGGCCCCGATGCCGGCCGGCTGCGGGCCGCGGGAGCGGGCGTGCCCCTTCCCTACCGCGTGGCGAACCGGGCGGGGTGCGATAGTAGGTGTAGGGGCAATCCAGGCATTCTGTTGCTGCGGGATGCCGATGATCAGATTGTGGGTTGAATCAGGATGGCGAAACTTCAGAACAACCGGCGTGTGAAGGTCCGCGGGCAAACTCGGCGGAGGAGGAAGTCGGTGCGACAAATGCCACGAGGTCGGAATTTTCGGTGTGCTGACAGCGGAGGTGTGGGTGATCACACCTCCGATGGCTGCGGCGGATGCGCCGGAACTATCGGCATGATTTCGGCCGCCATGCCCCGAGAGTCCGCCTCGCATTCCAAGTACGACGATCAAAGCCACAAATAATAACTCGAGGAGCAGGGCCGCAAAAAATTCGAGAATCGGGGCCACCGGCAACCGCCACCCCGCTTCGCGAATCACGACGACGTGCCGCCGCGAGACGGTATCGGCCAGTTCCTGGGTGAGCGCCGACGGAAAAAGTTCCTCAACCGGGTCACCGGGAGAATTCTCATCAGCAGGATCGACGGCGAGGGCATGATCCGCAGCATACCAGGCGCCGAGATCGTGTGAATGAGGCGAAGTCGGCTGACCGGGATCGCCCGTTGGATCAGGCGCGCCGGCAGGAGCATCGATTGGTGGATCGATGAGACTGCCGGAATCGGAGGCCAAATCGGCATCGATGGTCGGTGAAAGGAGTCGTCCGGGATTTTCCGCCATGAGAGTGAACCTCTGTGCGACGCATCGCGATACGACTTGTGGGCGACGTTCAGGTAACCTCAATAATTTCGTAATGGAGTTCACCGCGCGGCACGGAAACCCGCACCACCTGCCCGGTGCGTGCCCGCATGAGTGCCTCCCCAAGCGGACTGGCAGCGGACACCTCCATCACATCGGAATCGACGTCAAACGCACTGCCATTGAGTTCCCCGACGAGACGGAAGAGTTCGGTGTCGCCGGTCTTTTTGTTGCGAACTTTGACGGTGGAGCCGAGGAACACCATTCCGGATGGAATATCGTCGGGATTGACGACCGAAGATTGCCGCAGGCGTTCTTCCAGATCACGAATTCTCGCTTCGAGCAGGGCGAGTTCCTCGCGCGCGGCATGATAGTCGGCATTTTCGCGCAAGTCCCCTTTTTCGCGGGCTTCAGCGATGCGGGCGGCAATTTTGGGGCGTTGCGCGATCATGTCCTTAAGTTGCTGGTCGAGCTTTTCTTTTTCCTGTTTGGTCAGTAACTGCATGGTAGAAGAATCCTTTCGCGCGCCCGAACCTCATCAAGGTAAACGCGACATTAAGAGGTAAGTTAATTCAGGTTCAAAAATTCCTTCATGTGCTGATCATAAACATCCTGCGATGATCGGTCGGTCAAATTGAGCCGCAGTTCGTTGATCACTTTAGTCCCCTGCCGAATCCACAGCTGGAAGCACGGGCCGCAGATACTTTCATAGATCTGTTCCCCGAGCGGGCCGCTGAACGGCCGCTTGGGCATCTTGGGCCCCACGCGATTACACCGACGGCATTGTATCTGTCCCGACGCCTGAAGTTCAGGGGTCAGCTTCTGAGGGGTATCCTCCGGGACGGCGGCGCCGAGTTCCTTGAGCAGATCGGCCATCTGATTCCGCGGCATCAGATCACCCTGCTCCTGAGCAACGCGGTACCCCTTAAATAGCGTCGCCTGGGCCCCTTCAGGATCTCCCGCACCGATCTGACTTTGAGCAAGAAGAACGTAAGCTCTGGAAAGGGATGGATTTATGGCCAATGCCCGCATGAGCGGTGCGATAGCCTGCTGCGGGCTGCCGCCTTCAAGATAAACCCGGCCGAGCGAAAAAAAGCCGAGTTCATTCTGCGGGTCTGTCGTTGTGAGTTCGGTAAACTGCCGAACTTTAACTTCGTCGAGCATACGCTTCTACTACTCCTGTATAACACCGACTTGGACATTCTAGCGAATTTATGCGTCTGGATAAAGCCAAAAATCGTGGCATGTGCAATTTCGTGCCCGGCAAGCTGCTTTGGGCACGGGATGCCAATTCCACAATTTTTGCCCAGTCAACCATACCATGCGAAGTAAAATGGCGTCATCTTGCGGATATTTGATAATCGCGGATATCCATGGATGCGCATTCTGAAGGAGAAAGTCTCATCCGACTGATGCCGCCTCGTTCGGTGGATAGTCCGTATGGCTGGGGGAAACTTCAGGTTCGGCGGGATGCCTGCTCTTTGCTGCACAATTCGCGAAAGGCCTTGAGCGCCTCCCACGCCTGCATGGGGGACATTCGTTCCAAGTCCAGGGCTTGTATCTGAGAGACAATCTGCAGGCTGACAGGATCGAACATATTCACCTGTCCGGCGGCTTTGGTGGCCGCCGCCCGGGGACGGGGTCGGCCGACCTGGACGGTGAGCTGATCCATGAGACGACGCGCCCGTTCCACCACACTGCGCGGTACACCGGCAAGGCGCGCCACGTGCACGCCGTAGGATTTGTCGGCCCGGCCAGGAACAATGCGGTGCATGAACAGGATTTGATCCTGCCATTCCCGCACCAATACGCTGACATTGCGAATTTTATCCGAGGTGTCGGCCAGTTCCGTAAGCTCATGATAATGGGTGGCGAAGAGGGTGCGGCAACCGACGTTTTCGGAAAGATGCTCGGCGATCGCCCAGGCCAGTGCCAGCCCGTCGAGGGTGCTGGTTCCCCGCCCCACCTCATCGAGAACGACAAGGGCGTCGGGCGAAGCATGGAGAAGAATATCAGCGGTCTCAACCATCTCCACCATGAAGGTAGACTGGCCGGCCACAAGATCGTCCGATGCGCCGATGCGTGTAAAGATGCGGTCGACGAGGCCGATGACCGCCTCCTTGGCGGGAACGTAGAGCCCGGCCTGGGCCATGAGGGTGATCAGGGCGACCTGCCGGATATAGGTGGATTTGCCGGCCATGTTGGGGCCGGTGATCAACTGCAGCGTTGCACCGTCGGGTTCGAACAGGAGATCATTGGCGACAAATTTTTCCTGCAGGATCTTTTCCAGCACAGGATGGCGGCCGTCGATGATCCGCATTTCGCGCTGCGAACTGATGACGGGCCGACAGTAACCGCGAAGACGGGCTATGTGTGCTCCGGACATGAGCAGATCCATCTCCGCGGTGAAGCGGGCGATGTTCTGCAGCGCGGGAATACTCTCGGCCAGCGATCGGACGAGTGCCTGATAGATATCCGCCTCCAGAGCGATGGAGCGATCGCGGGATGTCAGGGCCCGGGATTCATACTCCTTGAGTTCGGGCGTGATGTAGCGTTCCGCATTTTTGACGGTCTGGCGGCGGATGAATTCCGCCGGGATCCGACCGGTGCCCGAGTGGGAGACTTCAATGTAAAATCCGAAAACTTTATTAAAACCGACTTTCAGATTGGAAATGCCGGTGGTTTTGATCAGACGATTCTGATAATCGCTGAGCCACTGCCGCGAATCGCCGGCAAAGCTGCGCAGTTCATCGAGTTCAGGGTTGACTCCGGCCTTGATGTACCCCCCTTCCCGAGTGTGGGCGGGAGGATCATCGGCAATATAACTGCGGATTTTATCAGCCGCCGGCGTAACGGCGGCAAGATGCTCCCGCAGGGTTTCAAGCACAGAGGGGGGCGGGTTATGCTGGGCCATGACCGCGGCGATCCCGGCAAGCGCCTCAATGGAGAGCGCCAGCGAGCGGAGTTCCCGCGGCCCGACCCGCCCCATGGAAATACGGGCGGCGGAACGTTCAATGTCGCCAACATCGGTAATCAGGAGGCGGCACTGCTCCAGGAGTTTGGGAGCGTCGATCCATTCACCGGTCACGTTGAGGCGGCGTTCAATGGCGGCGGCGTCACGGAGCGGAAATAATATCCAATTCTTGAGCAGGCGGGACCCCATGGGGGTGCGTGTTTCGTCGAGGGCTTCCACGAGCGACCCGTGGGCGGCGTTCTGGCGGTAGGATCGCACCAGTTCGAGCGATTTAATCGATGCGCCATCGATGATGAGATGGCGGCGCCGATCAAAGGGTTGCGGCGGAGGAAGATGGCTGAGGGCGGCGAGCTGCGTTTCCGTCAGATAGCTGATGATTAAACCCGCTGCACACAGGGCGGGGTCGGATTTGTTTTCATAACCAAAGGCGTTGAGCTGGGTGACACCATAGTGTCGGAGGAGAATTTCCTGAGCCCGATGCGGTTGCGCCTGCCAGGCCGGACGCACGGTGAGAGTCAACCGCCGGGATTCGGCCAATTGGGCGACCATGCCGGGGGGACGATGATCCGGTCCTTCGGCAGCGAGCAGTTCCCGGGGATTAATTCGGGCCAGTTCACTTAAGCAGACCGAAACAGTATCGACGAGTGTTAAAAATTTACCGGTGGACAGATCGCACCACGCCACAGCCGCCTGCGGTTCTTCGACGTCCAGCAGCCCGTCATCGGAGGTCACCAGCCCATCCGGGTCGGCGGATTTGGACTCCGGCAGCACCACGGCGGCGAGAAAATTTTCCTCGCCGGTGGGAAGCAGATTCTCCTCGGTGAGTGTGCCGGGGGTGATGAGGCGAGTCACGCGGCGTTCGATGAGTCCCTTGGCCTCCCTGGGGTCCTGCACCTGTTCGCACATCGCCACGCGATAGCCCGCCGCAATCATCCGCTGCAGGTAGCCGTCAACGGCATGGTGCGGAACGCCGGCCATGGGAACAGGGTTTTCCCCCTTGCTGCGACTGGTCAGGGCAATGCCCAGCACACGTGAGACCGTCCGGGCGTCTTCGTAGAAGGTTTCGTAAAAATCCCCCATTCGAAAGAAGAGAATGGCCTCGGGATACTGGGCCTTGTACATCTGATATTGGCGCATGGCGGGAGTCAGATCCGCCGCACTGATCGCGGCGATGTCGGTCAAGGGTTCGGACGGGGTCTCAGGCATGGGGAGGATTATATCGCCGCCGGGCATAAAGCACCAAGGATGGATGGGCCGCCGGGATGACGGGGCGAGGCCATTTTCACGGGTGGCCGCAGGGCGCGGGAATCACGATCGGAGCAAGTGTTGGCCGGTGGGTTGAATTCGCCGTTCACCACCGCGGCGGATAACCGTCGACCGCAGGGAAAGGGAGAGAAATCGATTTTACCGCAGGGGACGGGCGGGCGGCGCCGCCAGAGAGGTGAAAGTCGAGCAGGAGAAAGTCGAGCAAGCACGCTTCATGCTGACGCATGAGGTAAGTAACTATTTTTACCGCAGAGGACGCAGTGGTACGCAGAGGGACGGGGGGCGGAACAACCGACCGGGTAAACGGGGATGCTCATCGCATCCCGCGCCGCAGCTTGGAGGCTGGTCTCCCAGGAGGCCGTT
>DAHWIP010000152.1:0-5423 GCA_027344975.1 Phycisphaerae bacterium | reverse complement strand
TCCTGAAAATCCAAACAACAGATCAGAATCTACACGCCCCAAAAATCCCCGCCAGATGCACTTCGTCGGACGTTTACGAATCATCTGCCCCGCGCATACTCGCCGGGGTCAATTCGACTGCGCAGTGACCGGTTGGCGATTCCAATGCGCTTCGAGACTTTCTTCCACGGCACGGCGTGAGAGAATATGCGGTTTTGGCGTGCGACGCGACTCTTCTCCCGATGCCGGGGCATTACCGGCGGCAAGGGTACCTTCCGGCGTTGCGGCGGGGGCATCGGGCAAACCGGGCGGGTGGCAGCCGGCGGGTAGCGGCACATCCAATGGTATCGGATGGCGATGATTAATCATGATAATCGGGAGGCCGATGTGCACGAGAGTAAACAGGTGCACCGCGTCCCAGTTTGTCATTCGGAAGCATCCGTGAGAACCGGTCAATCCGATGTACTGCGGTAACGGATTCCCGTGCATGCCGACGTTTTTAAGATTCAGCCCCATCCAGACAACCCCGACGGGATTTCTGGGCCCCGGCGGAACCACCAGCGGATGATGAATTCCATGGACTGTGGGCCAGGAAGCTGGAAGAAAGGTGTAATTCGGATTCAAGGCAAAATCTTTTACATAAGCATCGGTCGTCGGCAGGTCTGATTTCAGCGCGGCGACGGAGCAGTGAATAAGACCGAATTGCTGATTTTTGTCGTTGAAGAGGCGCATGATCCGTTTTTGCAGATCGATCTCGATGTACGCCAGATGATGGTACGGATAAAACGCCCGGTCTTTTTTGATAGCAGAGCTTAGTGCCCCTGGAAGACCAAAATCATTGGGTCCGGGGAATGGGCGAATGTTCGGAACGTTGATTCGCTGCCCGGGTACAACGGCTCGCAGATTGACTCCCGGATTGAGCAATTCAATCAGTTTGCGCGTGCAGTGAAATTTTTCCGCCAGGCAGTCAAGCGTCGAACTGTACGGCATGCGCGTCGCCGCCGCCATGGCCCGCCAATGGATCGGCAAGGGACCGACGGCTTCTAAATCCTGCTTGGATACCGTGTAGGTCGTCAGAACGTGCGCAGGATCAACGCCCAGCGCGCGATAGACAATGGCGGCCCCTTTTTTTGTAAATGGATTGAGGCCCGGAAATTTATATCGGGCATATTGCCGAAGCGCCATTTTCGACCATGGCCCGAAGATACCGTCGAGGATCGCGGGTGAGAAAGTGTGTTCGGCCAGGGCAATCTGCCATGCAAGATTGATCTTACGCTGTTGCGTGATGGCGGGAATCGCGAGGGGTGGGTAGTTGGCTGTCGCGTTAACGCTGGCCGATGAGGCTGGCGGCGAATATTCCGATCCGCCATGTACTTCCTGGGCTTGAAGTTGGCCATGTGAAATCAAAATCGACACGGCAATTGCACATAAGGGGAGCATCCAATGCTTCATAATCGCCTCACCGCCTGATGTCAGCGTGCCGCTCCGCAGCACATTAACGATATTACGCCGTGATATCGCCGATGTTCACCTTGTCCACTCTACCTGGAACGGCGGACACGATTCGCCATTGCAGTTGCGGCAGGGACTTCTGCCGACGTAAGTAACAGACATCCATCAAACCGCTTCACGAGGCCTCGGCGTATCGGTATCTTCTCCATCAGCATCAGATCGTGGTTGGCTACTGCCGCTGCTTTCGCGCAGGGCCTGCACCTGATCCAGCGGAGTCGGTTTATCCGGGTGCATTTTCCGCCATACCTCATCACGATCAATGGTAACATCCCGCGGTGCTTCGATGGCGAGTCGAACACTGCTTCGAGTCCATTTGACGATCTTCACCTCAATCGTGCCGTTGATGATAATGCTTTGCCCTTCACCACGACTTAACGCCAGCATAGCAGAGTTCCTCTCAATGTTGTGGGGATGGAATGAAAGGAGGCGTACGCGTCAGCCGTCCGTCCTGTGTCCATCCATGAACCGCAACCGTCCATCAGGCCGGGACATTATACGTCAGGAATCCTCGAATGGTAATGCAAAATGGGTCGTTTTTTGAGTCAGGAGGGCGTTACGACGGGCGTGAGAAGACTCGGATGCGAAAGCGCACGGCTCTTGGTGTGACAGCTGTCCTGCGTAGGTCGCTTCCTCCACAGTTCTGGGGCAGGCGCAGAAGATTATTTACTCGGAGAACAGAGCGTCAACAAAGGTTTCCGGGTTGAATGGTTCAATATCCGAAGGAGTTTCCCCAAGGCCGACAAACTTAACCGGCAGCCCAAGTTGATTGCGGATGGCCACGACGATCCCTCCCTTGGCAGTCCCGTCAAGTTTTGCTAGGAATATGCCGGTAAGGTCAATGGCCTTGCGGAATTCATCAGCCTGTCGGATGGCGTTCTGGCCAATGGTGGCATCGAGTACCAGGAGCGACTCATGCGGGGCGTCCGGAATGACTTTGGCGGCGACACGGCGAATTTTCTGCAGTTCACGCATCAGATGATCCTGGGTGTGCAGCCGCCCGGCGGTATCGATGATCAACACATCGCGTTTTCGGGCGAGAGCCGCCTGGCAGGCGTCGAAGGCAACGGCAGCGGGATCACTGCCCATCTGATGTTTCACAATGTCAACACCGACGCGCTCCGCCCAGATGGTGAGCTGTTCCACGGCGGCGGCGCGGAATGTATCGCAGGCAGCAACCACTACGGTCTTATTTTGATCCTTGAGCCATTGGCCAAGTTTAGCAATGCTGGTGGTTTTACCTGCGCCGTTGATTCCGGCGACCAGAATGACGGTCGGCCCGGACGACGCCCACCGCAGCGCTCGGCTCTCAGCTGGCCAGTAATCTCGCATTTCGCTTTTTAGAAATTCAAGCACTTCATCGCCGGAACTGATGCGCCCCTGCTTCCAAGCGTCGGTCAGATCTTTCATGATCTGATCTGTGGCGCCCACACCCAAGTCTGCGGCGATCAGCCGGGTGCGGAGTTCGTCAAGCAGCGCCTGGTCGAGCCGCCGACCGGTCAGGATGGAACGGAGCGATCCGACCAGAGCGGAGCGCGTGCGAGAAAGGCCTTGGCGAAGTTTTTCAGTGCCGGCGCCGACGGCTTTTTTAATGAAACCAAAGACCATCATCACTCCGAGGTATTTTCCGGACGGCTTTCCGCTGCACTGGTGTTGGCGGCAAATTCGGTGTATGCCGCACCAAGAACGCCGTTAACGAATTTCGATGATTCGGCAGTGGAGTATTCCCCAGCCATATTGATCGCCTCATCGAGAACGATCTTGGGTGGCGTGCTGCGTTCGCCGGTCATTTCCCACAACGCCAGACGAAGAACCGCCCGATCGACGGCTGCTATGCGCGAGAGCGACCATTCCTTCATCAGGCGTGAAATCCAGTCATCGGAAACCTTGCGGTAATCCCAGGCGTGATTCACCATGTATATCGCACGCAGCCGGACTGAGATATCGTTGGTAGACTGAGCGATGAATTCAGCGAGGCCGGCGGACAGGAAATCATCCCCCTGGGCATCAACCTGAAAAAGAGCTTGAAGCGCAAGCCGCCGTGCGTGCGATCGCTGAGGGATCGTCAATGAAGATGTATCGAGAGTGGAATCGACGGAGTTTGTCATTTGCGGGAGCCTTCGGCTATTTCCGCCATAAGATTAGCCATGTGAACGGCGGCCCGAGCACTGTGACTGCCCGTGTTGCCCATTTTCAGACCGGCGCGATCCATGGCCTGTTCCTGAGTGTCGGCGGTGATGATGCCGAAGATCGCCGGTACACCCGTCGCCGGACCGACGGCTGCAATGCCGGACGTCGCCGCTGAGGCGACATGATCAAAATGAGCAGTTTGGCCGCGGATGATACAGCCGAGGCAGATAATGGCGGATGCTCCCCCTTTTTTCGCCACTGCCATGGCAACGGTCGGAATTTCAAAACTGCCGGGCGTCCAGAGGGTGATGATTTGGGACGGATCCGCCCCGAGCTTACAGAGTTCCTCGCGGGCCCCGATTTCCAATTGCGAAGTAATCCATTTGTTGAACTCGGCGGCTACGATCACAAAACGCTGCGAAGCCTTTACCGTCAATAGTCCCTGCGTTACACCCTGCATCCAGCGATATCTCCATACAAACCAACATCATCTCAACAAGTGTAGCCGCGATTACACCAATCGGCCAATTCAGCCCAGATGTAAATAACCGACGATGCGAATAACTCACATTGAGCGAACTTTTTGCATTTAGAACTCTTATATTGCCATCCTGAGACTCATCTCTTTTACCTGAATGATGTTGGCATAAAACTCGATATGAGTCAGCATTTAAGAACGCTTGCATTTATCGGGCATTGCGTGTCTAAATAGCACAATCAGTGCAGATGTGGTCGTCTGCCGGGGTAAAGATGATATCCAGCTAAAGGAGCTATCAGTGACAAAAAAGCATACCACAAACTCAATCCGAATCGCGGTCGTAATCGGCGCCTCACTGGGCATGGCATCACTCGCAGCTTGCAGCCAGGCGCCCTATCAGCAGGCGATGAACACAAGCAGCCATGCTTCGCTGACGGTGGAACAAGCCCAGGCCGTGAGTGCGCAGACGGACGCCCTCGTGGCAAGTCTTAAACAACTCCAGTCATCCACGGGCGATCTGCAAAAGCCATACGCAGACTTCACCAAGTCGCTGGGGAGTTTCAAATCCAGCTACAGCAGCCTCAAGAGTGATCTTTCTGCGATGCTCAACGATCAGAAGTCGTATCTCGCTTCGTGGAACAAGGAAAACAATTCCATTAAAAATGCGTCGATAAAAAAGGTAGCGATGAACCGCTATGACGCGGCGGCAAAGGATTTTGCATCGGTACGGATGGCTGCAAACAGCGTTACAACTTCCGGCGATGAATTTGTCGCCTATATGGATGACCTCAACACTTACTTGTCCACCGATCTTAATGCGGGCGGTCTGGCCAGCGGGGCCCCGCTCTTTTCGAAAGCTGATGTAAAGGCGGCTGCACTCAAAGCAAATCTTAATAAGCTTGGTTCAAGCATGCAGAAGGTAGCGAGTGATTTTGCAGCCAGTGGTCAGGGCAACGCATCAAAGACTGCCGCGAAGTCAGCCAAAAAATCCTCCTGGTGGTGGTAAAGAAATGCAGTTTAGCCCAGCGTGAGCCTCGTGATCGGTAATTTCTGCCGCAGCGATCGCATTTTGGCTGCAATGAAGCGATTCTCGTTGCCTGAATGATGCCTTCCGCATGGAACTGCTGAACCGATGTCGGGCACGTAGATTAAGCCGTAAACCGATGGTGGGGGAGGATTTGTCTTCAACCCGGAGCCATCCAGGGAATCCCCGTGCACGATGGACTCGATTAGATTTGAAACTCCAGGCGACCCAAGGGTGAGGTTGCAGGATTTGCGAGCGCCCATAGAATCCCATACGTGAATACGCAAACTGAAAAATCGAATG
>DAHWIP010000151.1:0-5430 GCA_027344975.1 Phycisphaerae bacterium | reverse complement strand
GAATACATGCCAACCACGTATCCGGGGATCAGCGTGACGCAGGCCCGGCTTACTCTGCAGCGGACGGATCGGATCATAAAAAGTTTTCCCGAGGTGCGATCGGTATTTGGCCAGATGGGTCGGGCGATTACGGCAACGGATGATGCCCCGCTGAACATGGTGGACACCATCATTCGTCTGAAACCGGAGAGCCAATGGCCGCGGGTACGGGTGCAACGATTCTATGACGGCTGGCCGCGATGGCTGGCCCGCCCGTTCGCTGAGACATTCTGGCCTCGGACGGAACCCATCACCCGAAACCAACTGCTTTACGGGTGGACCGGCCCATCCGGGAGACACCATACGGGCATGAGTCAGGCGCTTAAATTTCCGGGATTGCCGGTTTATTGGACTCAGCCGGTAGAAAATCGAACCAATATGGTCAATAGCGGAAGCCGGACGCTTATTGGCATACGGGTATCGGGACCGGATCTGAAAGAATTAAGTCGGGTGGCGAATAACATTGCCGCCGCCGTTTCACGGGTGCCGGGAACCGCCAACGCCGAAGCCGAGCAGCCATTGGGCGGTTACTATCTACATATTCACATCCGGCGGCACGCTGCCGCTCGTTACGGGCTGACGATTGCCGATGTCCAGCGTGTCGTCCGCCTGGGCGTCGGTGGCGAGCAAATCGCCACGGTGATCGACGGCGATCAGCGGTTCCCCATTAATTTGAGATACTTCCGTTCCCTGCGCCAAACACGCACGGCGGTCGCGGAACTACCTGTGCGAACTCCCGGCGGCGGATCAATCCCGCTCGGCGAGGTGGCGTCCATACGCTACGCACGGGGCCCGGCGGAAATTGACAGCTATGACACCGGTATGGTGAATTACATCAACATTACCGAAACGGCTCGGAATGTCGTCGGGTATGTGCGACGGGCCAAAGCCGCTATTGCCCGCGATGTCCGGCTTCCACCCGGATACACCTATCGGTGGATCGGTATTTTTCGCCAGATTCAGCGGACGAATCGCAGGTTGTTGCCGGCGGCATTCATTGCGCTGCTGATCATTATTATTATTTTGTTCCTCGCCACCGGCCACGTGTTGCGTGTGCTTGGGGTGCTGATGGCGATACCGCTGGGTCTTATCGGGGCCATCTGGGCGGTGTACCTGATGCATTTTGAACTCTCAGCGGCGGTGTGGGTGGGTGTCATCGCTCTGGCCGGATTGTGCGTCGAAATGGGGTTGGTGCTGCTGGTATATCTTGATATCGCGGTGCGTGAGGCGGTTGAAAATAAATCCCTCAATAGCCGAGAGGATCTGCTTCGCTGCGTATACAACGGCACGGTCAGGCGGATTCGTCCGCAAACGATGACCGTATGCGCCGCGCTGGCTGGACTCGTCCCCCTGCTCTGGGCGTCGGGTACCGGTGGGGGCATCATGCGCCACCTCGCGGTGCCGATGATTGGGGGATTAATCACCAGTTTTGTATTGGAACTGCTGGTGCTGCCCAGCCTTTATTACATGGTGATGGGCATGGCATTGCGGGATCGATTCACCGTCGGCCGTGATTCACCGCCGTCTTCCACACAAGGAGAGTTGCCATCATGAAGAACATTTCTACACACGCTTTAGCTGCGGTTTGCGTCACTATACTGCTCACCGCGATGGGCGGCTGTACGATGATGCCGCACGGCGCCGAAGCGTTGAATCGGCGTGCCCGTGAGGAGGGTGCGGCGTATCGTACTCCGGCCGCCATGCAGAACATTCCAGCACTTCCGAAAAAGCCCGACGCCGATGAATTGGTTTCCTATGCTCTTGTCCGAAGTCCGCAAGTAGAAGCGGCTTATTGGCGTTTCAGGGCGGCGTTGGAAAAGATACCCCAGGCTGGAACGCAGATGACTACGCCGATGCTTTCAGGCGGGGCCCAACTGGCGAATGGCTCCGCCGGTGCCGGCAGCTTTTCTCTCGGCGTCGCCAATATGGGGAGCAGCGATATCCGCTGGCCCACCAAACCGGCAACCGATGCCAAAATTGCGCTTCAGAGGGCCCGCGCGGCCGAACAGCAATTTCGCGGTGCGCAGGTTTTACTTCGGCAGGAAGTGCTCACCGCCTGGTACCAGCTGATTGCGACCCGCCAGCTTATCCGCGATGCACAAAGGCAGATCAGCATGTACAAGGCGCTGGCGGAGATTGCGAAGGTTCGCCTGGCCACCGACCGCGGGTCGGCCGTGGGGACGATTCATACTCTCACCGAAATAAGCCGGATGAAATTGAAGCTTTCCGCCCTTCGGCGAGAGGCGATGACCGACCAGATACGCCTGAATTTGCTGCTGGATCGGCAGCCACATATTCCCATTCTTACTCCCGCACATCTCCCGACGATTTTGGGTCATCTGCCGGTCTTGGCGACGATTATCCGCCGCGCCCTGCGTCGCAATCCGGGGCTGCTGGAGCGCCGCCGACTTCTCCTGGCGGCGCAGACGGCCGTTGAACGCGCCAAGATGCAATATATTCCGAATTTTGATCTTGGCGCCACGACAAGCCTCGACGGAGCGATGCAGGATCTCAGTGCAGCCATAATGTTTCCAGTGGTGCGCTATCGAGCCATCCATGCATCCATACGTCAGGCCATGTTTGACACGTTCCACACGGAGAGCCGGATATCTGAAAACCGCAATCAACTGGAACAACGGCTCGCCATCGATCTGGTTACCATGCGTAACGACGGGCAGCAAGTTGCGATTATCAACGGCCGGCTTCTGCCGCGACTGCACCAGATGCAGAAATTTTCTTCCGTGAGCGTCGAACAGGGAGGGGGCGGGTTAGCATCGGGCCTGAAATATGGCTTAATTGCCATAGAGGTTCGTCAACTGCGAGTCGGACTGAAGCTCGATTGGCTGATCCGGCAGGCTGACATCGAGACTGCCGTCGCGGCGCCACTTGAACCCGTACGGGCTCCACTGCGCCCATCGAAATGATGCAGTTCCGTGGCAGCCTGGCTTGAATATGCGGGGCGAGGGTGGCAGGCACTGCGGCCTGTTATTACACTCTGCGGGATGAAGATCGTTTTTTACGGCGATTCAATGACGGAGTACCTGCATGAATCGCTCCGCATGTTTCGTGAACACTTTGACCCTGAAAATAAGCAATCAAATCTGGAACTGTTGAATTATGGGGTTGGTGCCACCCGCGCCGAATTGGTCCTCTACCGCATGCTTTATGAATTCTGGCACGGACGGAGAAGGATGGAGCCGCTGGCGAAGCTTCAGCCGGATGTGCTGGTGATGGAATCATGTGCGTTTAATAATTCAAATGATCGAATTGAAGGTTTTGACAACTTTCACTTCATCTGGGATCAGATTCTCGATGTTTGCCGGAGGCAGGCGCCCCGCGCCCTTCCCCTTTTTTATATCACCATTCCACCGGACCTTATCATCCCCGACGAAATGGCAAACCGGTTATTTTTCCGCTCTCGGCCGGAAGTCTTCGCCGCCCGCTATGAATGGCGGCAGCGCTATCAGGATCATTTTGCCGCATGGGGAAAATCCCGGGGTGTTGATATACTTGACGTCCGCACTGAGGTGCTTCGAAGAGAAGCACAGGGGCTTTCGCGTCGGGAATTGATTCACGCTGACGGTGTGCATCCCAATGCCGCCGGCGTCGAGTTGATCAGCCGGGCGCTGGCCGTCGAAATCCATCGCCGTCTGGGGTCTTGAAGGGCAATATCATGAACCAAAACGCCGCCGCGGAAAGTACAAAGTCCACCGCTACCGTGCAGGGAGTCGTTTCGCCGCACAGCAAACCGCACCGCAACCGCATCCTGCTGTTGATCGCCATTTTCAAGTTTTTCAAAGCCGCAGCCGCGTTCACAGCGGGTTTTATTGCGCTGCACTTTCTACATGCGAGTCTTCTGGGAACGGTTTCGCACTTCGTCAATCTATTCAGGCTCGATCCACACAATAAATGGGTCGATATGGTGCTGGATAAGGCAGCACTGATCAATCACGGCGAGATCAAAATGGCGGCCGTCGGTGCGTTTGTATACGCAGCCCTTTTCGCGACCGAAGGTTCCGGCCTGCTTTTTGAGAAGGTATGGGCGGAATGGCTGATCATCGGCGAGGTGTCGCTGCTGTTCCCTTTCGAGATATACGCTATCGTCCAGAAACCCGATATTCTGCGGATTGCCCTGCTTATCGGTAATATCCTTGTTCTGATCTACTTGGTTTATCTGCGGATTAAATCGGCGGTGAAGAAGCGGGCAGGGAAAACGGCAACTGCGTGTGCGACTCTATCTGAGAAGCCCGCAAAGTGAAGACCCGGCCGCACTGAAAGGTGTCGCGGTCGTTGACACTCTGCCGCCGAGTTCGGAGCGACGTATGCGACGATGGATAAAACCCATTTTCAACCGTGAGCAGGTCGGCTTTGACTGGAACCAATTGATAGTATTCTGTCTTGGCGCCGGGTCGATGGTGAGGCGCTTGCCATCCGATGCTGTCGTGCGGCGAGGATATTTCCGACATGCGAACAATGTTAATCTGCCGAAAATCACGAGCTGTTGCCAAATATCATCAATTGGTGTAAATAAACGATTATGGGGCCCCGGAATTCGCAGGTACGGTGAATTCCTCCGTGTTTGATTTAAATGCAGCGTGAAGATCACCCGTCATCAAGACGGCGATAGTTGACCGGTGCAGTGGAGTTAATGGCTTTTCAGGGAGTATCAGCATGGCTAGGTTTCGTTCATCCAAAAAAGTAAAGAAGCAACAGCAGAGGCGATCTAACATCAAAGGACGGTTTCTAGCTGCCACGGTCGTGGGTGCGGCGATCGGGTTGCCGGGCCTTGCCAGTGCCACCCTGGAGCCCATTTCGGTATCCAGCATTGTTTCAAATATTAACACTTTTAATCTGCTCAACCCCAATGTGCTCAGTGGTACGGTCACCATCAATACGGGCAATGGCGGCACGCCCACGTTGACAGCAGGCGGCACAACTTACGATGGGCAGTTGGTTTCGCAGGCCAATGGCTCCAAAGTCGCGGTTTTTGCATTTTCGGGGAATGTCACAACGGGAAGCATTTCCGTCACCGGAGGATCATTGCCGGTGGCAATCTATTCAACCGGCAATATGACAGTGGGAAACGTGGCTACGGACGGTTTGGTTGGTGGGACGGGCACCCAGGTCAACAACAGTTCTGGAGTGGCTCCCGCGGGTGGTGCCGCCGGGCCGGGTGGCTTTGCTGGAGGGAAGGGCGGTGCGGCCTCCTATATCGGACTCGCTGGCAATGGTGCGGGGCCGGGTGGAGGAACCGGAGGGCCTGTACAGGGGAGCGGTGGTGGTGGAGGTTTCGGCGGTGCCGGTGGAACAGGCTTTGTTTTTCCTAATGTTACCCCGGGTACCAACGGACCAAAGGTTGCCGGTGGAAGTGCCAATGGCAATCTTGTGACC
>DAHWIP010000150.1:0-5436 GCA_027344975.1 Phycisphaerae bacterium | reverse complement strand
TGCTCGACGCGTTTTTGTGCGATCAGATACTGATAGTGTGGAACTTCCGAGGCCTGATTTCCAAGATCAACACCCGATACCTGTATCTGACGCAGATCTTCGGTAGCGGCATTCAATTGCCCCGCCGCATAGGCGGCTTTGGCTTTGGCCAGCAGTGACTTCATTTCGCCGACCATCGATGCCTGTTTCGCCTGCGCCAGCGCCAAGTTATCTTTGGCTTCACGGATGAGTTCGGGTGAGGCACTCGGCGATGCAATAACCACCTGATACAGACTAACCGCATGGGCGAGATGCCCGTCGTCAAGCGAGGCCTGGGCATTCTGAAAAACGGTGTCGATGGTTGACTGATCGGCAATTCCGGCGTCAGCCTTCTGAAGCAGACCCACCAAGGAGGCGCGATCGGCGCTGGAGAGATCTGCAGGATTAATCGCCAGCAAAACCTTTTTGGCGGATGCAAATTCACGCTGCGACAGGAGCGATTTACCACGATTGAGCAAAGTCTGGGCAGGCGACTCCTGTGTTGCAGCAACCGCACTGGAAATGATTGGAACACCGGCGGCAATCGCCATGCTTGTGATCGCGAGAGATAATATCCTCGAGCGAGTCTGTTTCTTCAAGACACTACTCCTCATCACCTTGAACAACTTCTTCTTCGCCACATTCACCGAGGCTCACAACGTAAATCACCCAGCGAGCTGCGGTATTAACTCATCTTAAATCCCGGCGCGTCATGCATACCGGCACCATTTTTCCCGCACCGACCGACACCACCCGCCGAGTCTCGACAGTCGCGTATCCTAAATGCCTCTCCACGGGCTTGCAACCGGTGCGGCAAAATCGTCGGAGAGTGATCCATAAACCCGGTCCTTTACGAGGTCTCACGATCGACGCCGTCGGCGTCATTCTGAGTCAATTTCCCTGTCCGGTCTGGTTGCCGGCTCCACTTTGCGTTGTCGGGCTCGGAGCTCCGGTTTCCATCGTCGCACGGATTAACTTCCGCTGCTGGGGGTCGGTCGCATCGACCTCCGAATTTCGAATATCCAGTTGGTCGTCGGGCGAAAGAACGACAACATTGATTGAACCGTTGGAGGCTGTCGAAGCGTCAACCAGTTGGTAGTGAGTATTGAAATTGATGACGGTCGGCACGAGATTGCCGGTCTTCGGGTCCACCATCGGAATCGACTGCTTGTTGCCGATGGGCTGACCCGGTGAGACATATTCGCTGGTGACAGCCCAGACACCATGAACCCATTTGAATATTCTGAAATCGACCTGGTTATCGAATATCTGACTGCTGATGAGATAGAAGTAGAGGTTCGCGCTCACACGCACACGCTTCGATGGAGTACTCCATGGGCCGGTCAGAAAGGGGCGATCAACAATGGAGGGGTCCGTGAGATGAAATCCGACTTTATAAACGGGATTAACCAATTCCACCCGCATTTCGTAGCGGTAGGTTTCGCCGGGGGTAACACTCGTATCATAAAAGCGCAGGGGGACATCCGCATTTTGAGTCGGCGCCGTTTCACCCCCCAATCCATTGGGAGGCTGAATTCCATTAAAATTATTGAAAGGAGCGGCTGCACCAGATGCGGCCGCCTGTTGCTCCAATCTAGCCTGCTGTTCCGCGATGGCCCGCTGCTGCGCTGCCTGCGCCCGCTGCTGTTGCTCCAGCATCCGGCGTTGCTGCTCCCGAAGCATACGCTGAAAATTGGCGGGATTTAAACCCCCGTTGCCGCTGAACGCATTGGGAGGAATGAAACCGGGAGGACCGCCCCCCTGCGGCTGGACCGGCGAAGGAGTGTTCTGCGTCGGGGCCGGCACCGAAATGCGCTGATGTATTTCCTCAAGAGTATAAAACGCCGGATCGGTAATCTGCTGCTGGGCCGTGCTGATGGCGGACCGCGCCTCAATCCAACCGTTCGACCCCAGTGACGTCGTGTCAACCGATGGGAGCGGCTGAAGATAGGTACCTTTGACATTCTGCCACGGTCCCCAGGAACCATCGGGCTGGAGGGTCTCTCGCCGCACCTGAACGCGGTAGAAGATCGCCGGCCGATAAACCGCCGGCAGAGGTTCTTCGTTGTGCATCAACCCCACCCGACTGGCCATCGAATCAATCCATTTTTTCGTCGGAAATATCCCGGCAAGTTTTACCCAAACCACATCTTTGGTTTTGGTGGACGATAACTCCGCAACTCCGCGTCTCTGCACGGCGGCCGGCGCCTTGATCGCCGGAACCTGAGGTGCACGAAACACCATGCCGCGGATGTGCCGCATTCCTGTAGATTCAATCGTTGCATTGAATGGAGCAAAACGTGCGGTGTTCATTGCCATAAGGGTATGAGGCAGAGGATTTTCCTGCGATAACTGAAGGCGGAGGACATAGTTTTCGCGATGAATGTGGTGAAATGAAATTTTTTCCGCCCGCTTCACCTGCTGCCAGAGTCGGTCAACGCCCTGCGATATTTTAGATCCCACCTGCGACGGCGCAACCAGCGGCCCTGTACCATTATCCAAATGGACGGAATTGGGACTGCCGACAAAATTGTGGTAGGCAATCCAACCCATGAATATGACGCCGATGGCAAGCAATGCTTTCTCAACATGCCGTTCCGCAAATTCCATCGCTTTGTTTTTCATTTCTGCACGTCCTCTACGCGGCACCGCCTGCCCGGCGGCGCATCAGTCTATTTTCCAGCCGCTGTAAGACTCAATTCCCGCAGATAATGCCGCGGCATTATTTTCCGGTTCCAACTGCTGAGAAAAATCACCTGCAGAAGGATATCCGCTCTCACCACCGGCGTCTTACCATATACGTAACCGCTCGTGAGCGCCTGGATCGGATCAACCGTACGTAGACTCACATTGAGTACGGTATAGCCGATATTTTGACGATAAAGGGCATTGATGAATGCATTGATATCGGAAGGCACGATATCAACACTCACGCGCATCATCGTCACCTGAAATTTTTTGTTGCTGGTCAGATGCGTAACCGGGGTTTCCGGCCCGGCATTTTTGCTGGAAGATGACCCAGTCATATTCGGCAGCGGAGCATTAGGCATCGGACCAAACCCGGGTCGGCCACCCTGCATAAAAGGCGGCGGAATGTACTGCGAGGAGTTCGACGCAGTTGAATGACTGGTCGAGAGAAATAAGCCGCTATCCGGTACGGTCGCGGTGCCCAGATCAGTCGTTGATCCACGACTCGTCCCCGCAGCATCAGCGCCGATGTAGATGTGAATCAGGCGTTTAATCGGCGATGTCGCCACATCCATACTTCCGGCATCAAGTTCATTGATCGCATTGACAACGTCCTGCTGCAGCCAAGAGTCCACAACACCCTGGTAGACCACCGTCGAGTGGGGCAGCGGCTGCCCGCTTTTCAATCCGCTGCGCATCTGAAACGACGCTCGATCGGCATAAATACGACAGTGGAGGGCGGTATCGTAGACCAGTTTCTGGGTTATCTGTTTGATCAGAGCACGGCGTTGGCTGCGCGGAACGCCGCTTTGGCCGCTGCCACCGTTTGAACTCGTGGTTTGCGGCAATGACGCCTCAATGGCGCGCAGCCGCTTTTGTACCTCACGGGCAATAATACGTTTCGACGGCGGCGAGCCGGCATCCAGTTGCGTAAGCCATGAGTAGCTATTGGCTCCCCGCGGGGCGAAGAGTCCCAGGTAGGCACGACGAAAATCTCCCCGGATCACGAGATTGCGGGGGATATGGGGGAGTATGTTTCCTCCGAGTCGATGATTCCCCAGGAGTGGCACCACCCGATTGCGCGTCAGATAAACCACCCGACCTCGGGCATTGAGGGCGGCGTAGAGGCGTTCAATATCCCGAACTTGGGACGCGAGATACTGCTGAACCGTTCTCTTAGCCTTGATGACGGCGGGGACGATCGGCCCGTTGAATACCGGTTCTCCGGGGATATGGACGGTATTGGATGCAAGGTTCTGCGCGGTGATGACTTTGGAAAGTGCCTCGCGCATCTTCTTTTTCAGATGCTTTTCATTCTTACCTATGGGATAGAACATGGCGACAATGGCCAGCAGCACCACGAGCCCACAGATGATCGGAACAATATTGGCCTTGATGAAATTCATTTCGGTCTCCGTGATTGCCAGCCGGGGCAACGATTTTTCGCACCGCTGATCCGCATCTCTCCCCGCCGCGATCTACCGTTGAACATTCGGGCCGCCATTTAACATCACCGTCTTAAAAAAATCAGGATCTTTAACCGGAATGCCCAAGCCCCATTGAGAGGTTTTCTGGTATCCGGATTAATGATCCCCAGCTTACCGAAGCCTGATTGCCCGCCGTTAAACACGCGACCAAAGCCTTGGCCATTGTTGCCGCCAAAGCCGGGCAAACCATTGAAATTTTGCATGCCGGGTGGGACAAAGTTGCCCGGAGGCCCGAAATTATTCTGAAAATTTCCACCATTGCGGTTGCGATGATGCTTGGCTTTGGCCCCGGCCGGGATGAATTTACTCATGAAAACGTTGGCGAAGGGGCCCATATGACTTCCCCACGGTACAAATCCGGCGGATTCTCCTGCGCCCATCCGGCCGATTTCTCCGTACGACAGGTCATTACGGGGAATGACGATGTAAAACGGCAGTTTTTTGCCGCCTTCCGGCGCGATGCTTCGCAACCGATCTCGAAAATTTTGCAGAACCGCGTAAAGCTCGCTGTGCGAAACCGTCGTGTAGCCGGTGATGGTCACGGCAAACCCGGGAGCGCCCAAGTTTGATCCGGCACCTGCCGTCGGCATCCGCCCGGGCATGTAAGGTTGCGGCGACGCCGCGGCACTCGCGTTATGGAGGTGGTGATGCACGCTGAGCATCGGCTCATATTGGCTGTCGATGGACTGGATCATAATTCGCGTCGACGTCGGCAACGTGGTGGGCGCGGATTTCAGCGGTTGCGTGGTGGCGACGGTGTTGCCGGCCTGCGGCAGGGCGTTATAAAGACAGTTGAGAATCTCGGGCCACAGGTTGCGATACGACGTGAGACTTAAAACGGAGCTGATCTTCGCGCGATTTTGAAGATAGGTGTTGCTGATCGAGTTGTACGCCTGCTGCCAGGCATTGGCTTTTTCCAATCTTGCATCATTTAATGTCTGGCGGCTCGGCCGCATGCTTGCGGCGAAACTGCTCGTATCGAGATAATATTTGGTACCCATCAACGCCGTGCCGACAACAAACGCTGCCGCCGTGGCAACAAACCATGGCGCCTTCTTTTTCCATAGCATCTGCCGGGCGATTTCCTGCGGCAGCAGATTGGTATTGATGGTTCCAAGCCCTACTGCCTGAAGCGCCAAACCATACGCGCCGGCAAGGAGTTGCACCTTGTCACTTAAACCCGCGGCGATGCGAGAATCAGCATCCACTTTGGTGAAATTATCCAACCGCTGCACATCCACAC
>DAHWIP010000014.1:0-14828 GCA_027344975.1 Phycisphaerae bacterium | reverse complement strand
ATAGTGCAATCCGGCTGCACTGACTTTTCCGCTGGCAAGACAGTTGCGCCCGTCAAATATATGCGTACCGCGCATGATCTGCCGTATGTTCTGCCAGTTCTGCGTGATAAACACCGACCAATCTGTCGCCAGCACAACCGCATCCGCTCCCTTTGTCGCTGAAATCACATCCGTGGCATAGGTGATCCTGTCGCCGAGGACCCGCCGTGCATTATCCATGGCTTCCGGATCAAATGCCCGCACCGTACAGCCCGAGTCAACGAACATCTCGGCGATATCAATGGCCGGCGATTCCCGAATGTCGTCGGTATCCGGCTTAAAGGCAAGGCCCCAGAGGGCAATCTGCGGGTTTTTCACCTCAGAGACCGCCTTCATCACCCGCCCGACAAAATCAGATCGTTGGTACTGATTGGCCCGCTCGATACCCGAGAGCAGGTGCGGCTCCATGCCCAATGACTCCATCTGATGCACCAGTGCCGCGACGTCCTTCGGAAAGCACGATCCTCCATATCCGATCCCCGCCTTGAGGAACGCCGGTCCAATCCGCGGGTCCGACCCGATTCCCATCCGAACGCTTTCAATGTCCGCACCGACGGCCGATGCGAGCCGCGAAAGTTCATTGATGAAGCTGATGCGCATCGCGAGCATGGCGTTGGCGCCGAATTTTGACAGTTCCGCACTCGCCCGCCCCATGGATAAAATATGAAATCCTTTGTCGATCAGCGGCTGGTAGATTTCGCGGAGCACGGCCAGGCCTTCGGCGGTTCCCGCGCCAAATACAATGCGGTCGGGATTCATGAAATCATGTATCGCCGTCCCTTCCCGCAGAAATTCCGGATTATTCACCACCTCGAGTCGATGCGAAGACCTGGCTGCAAGCTGTGCCACCTTTTCGCCGGTTCCCGGTGGAACCGTGCTCTTGATGACGATGGTTTTCTCGCTCTGCGCCGCTTCAATGATTTTTTCAACAGCGCCGAAGAGCATGCTCAAGTCGTAGCCCCCCTGGGGCGACGGCGGTGTCCCGACCGCCACAAAGACAACCTGCGCCTCGCGTACCGCTGAAGAAAGGTCCGTGGTAAACCGCAGCCGTTGGGCCGCAGTCTGTTGAAGAATCATTTCAGAGAGGCCCGGTTCATATATCGGAACCTTTCCCGCCTGCAGGGATGCGACACGCTTCGTATCCACATCGATGCCGGTAACCTGGTGCCCCAGGGCCGCAAGGCAGGTGCCGCTGACCAACCCGACATAACCGCAACCTACAACTGCAATATTCATCGATCCAAATCCTTTTTTAACATGGCGAAATCACCCGTCCGAATCGGGCCTTAGTTCTCAGGCACGCCGTCTGATTCGATAGCCACCGACGCATCGGCGGGCTGATCCACCAATATCTCGACGTACCCATCGACCACGCGCGACGGCACTCTGCACAGCGGACTGAATTTTCGCAACCCCACCGACTCACCTGTTTTCAGATCAAAAACGCCGTTATGCATCGGGCAGATCACGCAGTCTCCCTCCCGCCGCGCAGAGCTCAGCGGAAAATCGGCATGAGGGCAGCGGTCCTCCGCCACGATAATCTCTCCGTCGACCATCGTAATTAAGTACCCCTGGCCGCGGAGCAGCCTGCGGAAGAGTCCATCCGGTGTCAGGACGCTGACCTCCATTATCCGCTCATATGACTGCAATAACGTCAACTCCATTATTCCGGTATTACTCCCGGACGGGCATATACCCATAACCCACCGTTGCAAGATTAAATCGTCAAAGCGGCATACTGGCAAGGATTGAATTCGCGGATCCGGTTATGGGCGGGCCTGCAGCAAGTTTTCCTGGGCGAAACGCCGGTCGAATGCAGATTCAAATATCGATTTTGAATAGTTGGCAGATCGGTCATCTATCTCCCGCTGCAGCTTGCGCGTTGCTCTCGATACTCATGCGGAAAGATAGCTGTTCAAGCTGCAGCGCCAGATCGACGCTCTGCACGAAGACATTTGGCGGAACATTCAAATTCGTCGGCGAAAAATTCAGTACACCCCGAACACCCGCCCGGGCCAGCATGTTCACCACGCCCTGGGCCGCATCCGGTGTAACGGCAACGATCGCCATCCGCACCTGCATCGCCGCGACACAATCCGAGAGCTTTTCCATCGACTGGATTTCCAGCTCGCCAAACCGCCGGCCGATCTTGGCTGGATCAGCGTCAAACACAGCGGCCAGTTGAAAGCCCTTCCTCAAAAACCCCTTGTAGCTCATCAGGGCTCGACCCAGGTTCCCCGCACCGATCAAGATGACCGGCCAGACGCGATCGGTACCGAGTATTTTTTTCAGTCGATGAATCAGTTCATCCACTCGATAACCGACACCCGGATGGCCAAATTGGCCGAAATAGGTCAGGTCTTTGCGCACCTGAGCATCGGTAAAGCCGAGCGCCTTGCCTAATTGTTTACTGCTGACTGTCTCGTGCGCCGACTGCTGCAGGCTTTCGAGCTGGCGGAGATAATAGCTGATCCGATATACGGCTGGACCGGGTATGTCCTGCATGTCTGGTCGAACTCCGGGCGGCGCGATTTCTCTTATGGTGAGGGGGCAGCTTGCCTTCCTTCTTTTCTTTAATTTACGAGGATTGTTTCGATGAGTCAAGGATTTACTTGATCTATTTTTTCCTCCGGTAATCGGTGTCCCATTTTTTCCGCCGGATACATTGGCCGGTTGCTTCGTCCTCACTCTGCTGATATCACCCTAAAAAACTCGAAATTCATCGTCAATCAGATGTACACCATGCGAATTCGCCATTGCCCCCCGGGCGCTACGCCCTTATCATCTCAAGCAGGTAAATGTATGCAGCTATCCAAACGCACCCAATATGCCATCCGCGCCATGATATGTCTTTGCGATACCTATCCACGGGGATTTATTCAAACCCGCGAGTTGGCCAGTCGTGAAAGAATCCCTACAAAATTCCTCGAATCCATTCTTGCGGCTCTTTGCCGCGGTAAATTTCTCGTAAGCAGAATCGGCGCAAGCGGAGGGTATCGATTAGCCAGGCGTCCTGAAGAGATTTATTTAAGTGATTTAATCGGACGTCTGGAGGGTAAAAAACTTTCCTCGGATGGTTCAACTGCGTCCGAGGATATGCGGTCCGGAGAAGTTGCTGTCGATCTGCTTCAGCGTGATCTCACCGCTGCGTTTGAAGGGGTACTGCGCCAGACAACACTTGCGATGCTTAATGATCGCGTGCATCAATACTCTCGTGGAGGTCAAATGTTTTATATATGACTGATTCAGACCATAATAAGGTGGAAAACGTTTCGGCCCCGACTCGAAAAGGAACCGTGGTGTCACATCTGAGATCCGTTTTTATCAGCGGACTCATCACCCTGGTTCCACTGATCGTCACGATATGGGTAATCGAACTCGTCTATCATTTCGTTACATTCATCTCATACCCGGCGGCGCAGTGGATTGTCGGGTCCAAACTTTTCGAGCATCTCCTCCACGCGCCCGCCCATAGCGTTGAATATCTGGCCCCGGTTATCGCCATCATCCTCTCCATTGCTGCCATTTACGGGCTCGGCATTCTCGGCTCGTTTGTGCTCGGGAGGCAGATACTCAATGCGATTGATCGGTTCATAGAAAATCTTCCGCTCCTCAAGGGGATATACAGCACCACCAAACAGGTCATCGGCGTGTTCAGACGCGGTGGTGGGGGGGCCGGCTTTCAACGCGTCGTATTAGCCGAATTCCCCGGCCCGGGCCTTTGGACCATCGCCTTTGTCACCAATGAAATTCAGGATTCCACCTGCGGAACCCATTATGTCACCTTATTCATCCCGATGACCCCAAATCCGACCAGCGGCTTTTTCCAGATGGCTCGGGCAGACGCCGTGCGAAATACGGACTGGACGGTTGATCAGGGAATTAAAATTGTCCTCAGTGGCGGCCTGCTGGCGCCCAGCATGTTGGATTTCGGAGCAAAGTCGGAACATCCAAAAAGTTAGACGTAAGCGCGGGGTTGCTCTGTCGACTTCCACATTTTCATGCACGCATCTCGGTTACCATCATGATGATATCTGGATGCTGCACCCCACATTGGAGCAACAATTGATCGACGGAGGCGTTTGACCGATGTCGAATTGCGTTATTGGAGAATGATGATGACAACGAACCCGGTTTCGGCTACCCCGTCTGCCAATGCCGAGATGCCTCCGGTTGAACAGCTCAAGTTGGTGCGAGAGGCCATGCTCGCGGAAATTCGTAAGGTCATTGTAGGGCAATCCGACGTCATGGAACTGCTTATGCTGGCACTGTTTTCGCGGGGGCACTGCCTTCTTGTCGGCGTGCCGGGCTTGGCGAAAACACTGATGATCAGCACACTCGCCAAAGTCCTCAGCTTGAATTTCAATCGCATTCAATTTACGCCTGATCTGATGCCGTCAGACATCACCGGTACCGACATCATTCAGGAAGATCCGCAATCGGGAAAAAGAGTCTTCAATTTCATACGTGGACCGGTGTTTACCAATATGCTCCTCGCCGACGAGATCAACCGTACCCCTCCCAAAACGCAGGCGGCACTTCTTCAGGCAATGCAGGAATATCAGGTCACGGCCGGGGGACAGACCTACGCGCTCGATCCTCCATTTTTTGTTCTCGCGACTCAGAATCCTGTTGAGCAGGAGGGCACCTATCCTCTTCCGGAGGCTCAACTTGATCGCTTCATGTTTATGGTAAAAGTCGGGTATCCGCAGAAGGAAGACGAGCGCCGAATTGTTAAAGCAACCACAGTTGAGGCGGGTGCGGAACCGCAGGCAGTTTTATCGGCCGCCGATATTCTGTCCATCCAGAAAATGGTCCGCCGCCTGCCGGTCAGTGATCATCTGATCGATTATGCCGTCTCGTTGGTGCGTGCCACACGCCCGGGTGAGAAGGATGCTCCCGACTACATCAATAACTACCTGACTTGGGGGGCCGGGCCGCGGGCCGCACAGAACCTGGTCTTGGGAGCCAAAGCACGTGCGCTGCTGCGGGGCCGACTCAACGTAAGTTGCGATGACATACGCCAGATGGCCAAACCGGTCCTTCGTCATCGTATCATCACAAATTTTAATGCCGACGCAGAGGGCATAGATGCCGATGCCGTTGTGGAGAAACTTATTGCGTCCGTGAAGGAACCGGATGCCGATGCGTATCGACCGGTCGAATCTCATTAATCTTTCAACCAGGGCACGATGAAAAGCAGTCGTGTTCCTGACTTTATGGACTGCCACCTTGCCTGTCATGGCGCGGGTAAGGAATATTGAAGTTTCCCGTCAAATCTGCCGATGCCAGTCTTTGGATATTTATCGGCTTCGCCGTCTTATCGGGAAGGTGGACAACTCGGTTTTCGGCGGTCTAAGAGGTGATAGACTCATGACCATCGCGGTGGCAAAAAAGCAAAAAATCGTACCCGAACGAAAATACTTCACCCTTGCTGAGGCGCGGAGGGCACTGGTATTGGTTGAAAAAATCGCCGCCGATATTCAGCGTCTTGAGGCCCACCGCCGTTCGATCATCCATGAGATTGATGCGGCTCAGCGGCAGGATTCGCCCGCCGAAGAGGTGATTGCCATGGAACAGGAATTTGATTCCACGACTGAAAAACTCTCTTCGCTTGTTGATGAACTCGGAGCCATCGGAGTGGAACTTAAAGACCCCGCCCGCGGACTTGTCGATTTTCCGGCCCTGTTTGAAAATCGGGAAATTCTCCTCTGCTGGCAGTTAGGCGAACCTTCCATCGGATATTGGCATGAAACCAGTGGTGGATTCATCGGCCGACGTTCTGTAGCGGATCTTGAGCGGCCTCGCCTTACACGCTGAACCATCACTGCGTCAAACTCGAACTCTTCTTGGCCGCAGATACTGCCAAGGATATCGGTACCCTCCCCCGTGTTTTGCACCTCCAGGTCCGAGTGATGATCCGCTGGTTCTCTGCGCTGCAAGTGCATAGATGTCCATCCGGCGATCCGTCTGACTCCAAGGGGTGACAACCGACTGGTAGGTGCGAATTGACAGGCAGATTAACCGTGTCTACTATCCCTTGCGAGCTGCGAAGTTTGAATACGCGCGGCGGTACCGTAGTTGAGGAGATCCATAAATGGCTGGTGAAAATGTAAAGCAGTTTACCGATGGTAACTTTGAGCAGGAGGTCCTTGGCAGCAACGAACCCGTTCTGGTCGATTTCTGGGCCGAGTGGTGTGGCCCGTGCAGAATGCTTGCACCAACGATCGACGATTTGGCGACGGAGTATAAAGGCCGTATGAAGGTCGGGAAGGTGGATACCGATGCTAATCGCAATACCGCCATGAAATTCCAAATCAGCGCCATTCCCACCATTATGCTCTTCAAGAATGGAGAAGTGGTCAAAAAATTTGTCGGCCTCACACCGAAGAAGGATTTTAAGTCGGCAATTGATGCTGTGCTGGCGTAGTTCGCCCTGCCTGTTTACAAAAAATGAATGGGGCCTCCCACAGGAATTTCCCGATGGGAGGCCCAATCTTTTATAGCGACCACGATCGTGCCGAAGGCCGTCAGCTAATGGGCGGCCGCGTAGCACAGCACATTACGCGTGAGATTAATAGCCGATTTGGGAGCGTATCCAAGAATACCCCATGTATTAGTCCCAAGTAATCCTGATGTAATGTCGTCTTGAGAAAATATCACCACCCAGCGTCCATTCTTCTTGACGCCGAGCAGTTGAGGCGTACTCTTGAATCCCATTTTTCTGGTGTAATAAATGCGGTACGTGGCGTGCTCCGCATTGATACCGCCCGGAAACTTGCCCTGATAAATGCTGCATTGACTCGGCAGGCTGACCAATGGCGTATTGGGATAGAGTTTTCGAATCAAGTGCTGAACCGAATCACTGAACGACAGATTACCGCCGGCAGCATTGGCATATAACATGCCGCCGCCATTGAGAAATTTTCGTATGGCGGCAATGTCCGTCGATGAAAACGACACCTTGCCCGTGCCGGTTAAATCGAGCACCTTGATGCCGCTCCCGTTCAGAGACTGCGGAGTCACGGACGAAACCTTCACAGTTGTCTGAAACTTGGCGGCCGCCAGTTTTGCCATCCGCTTCCAGGCGCCCGGTTCCGGATTCCAATTCCCGGTAAATTTCAACAGTCCTACGTTGACGCTTCGCACAGCTCCGCTCTGCGGTGGTGGCACGACAAGGGACGTCAGACGAGTCCCCAATGAGCTTTTGCCCGTGGAATAGAGAAATAGATTGATCGGAAATTGCCAGTAGGTCTGTTCAGAAAATTCCCGCCGTTGCCAAACCGTACCGATATTCTCCGGTGAGATAACCCAGAGATATCTTACCCCGTTTGATATGGCCATGGTTGGCAGGAAAACGTGGTAGTAGGGCTGCATCTGCATCAGTTGACTTTTAGGTGTAAGCGATTTGAATTCATACTTGTGTCGGAAGACTTCGCCTGCATATTTGATCATCGCCTGGCGGAAGCTGAATGATCCGTCCACGGGAGCACAATAGATGAGCCCGCCGTCATCAACATACTCTCGCAGTCGATCGATCTGCGCTTTGGTGAATTTCGGATCGCGATTTCCGGAAATATATAAAATGGGTGAGTTGAGCCATTGCGATACCGGTGAATTGATGTTGACAACCTGCCAACTCAGCGGCGCTTCGGTATGTTGGGCCACATAAGACGTCATATTGGCCACGTCGCGTGGACGCAGATTCCATCGGCCGTAGTAGTTTTTGCTGTATTGCAATTTGCTCATGAAGATGGGGTTCAGGCCGCGGTCCAATATCAGCAGCGAGTACGCCGTGCCGATAATCTGGCCAGTCGAGCCTGATATGCTCAGCGGACTGAAGAATGCTTTCCATGCCCCGTTTTGTGGCTTGTCTCGCCCGATAGTGAGGGTGCGCGCAAAATCGTCATACCAATTCTGTCCGCCGAACTCGGTCAAACCGCTGGCCAGACCGACCCTTACATAGCAGTACATGGTGTATTGATCTGGGGTGGTGGCCGGAAAATGCCGATTGATCCACGCCAGCCCACGCACTACCGATGGGTCGGGTCGAGGGCGGTCGCTGGATTCGTTGGCACCGAGGAATTCATCGCAAATAAGGAGGCTTGCCACACCGGCCGGGGTGAATGTCTGTGGGCGTTGTTGGTCAGCCTGATACCCCCAACTGCCGTCACTGTCTTGGGTATGAATCCAATGGTAAGCCGCGAGTTTCCAGTAGCGGTAAGGAATTCCGATACCGTAATGCGCGCAAGCCCACGTGCCCAAAACGCCGTACTGAGAATTGGAGTTGTCCTGTACGTATGCTGGGGCTTTGGGCCTTCCACGCCCTCGTCCCCTCCATCGAGTCCGTCGAACATTTTTTGCCGGCTTGGGCGTCAGGTTGTAAGTGTAGCCGCCCACGCGGTTGATAGCACGGAGCAGATAACGCGCGTCGTCCCTCAGAGCCAGGCGATATTCCGATTTATGAGGCAGCAGCGCCAGTGCATTGGCGGAAAAGCTGACATAGTAGGTCTGCGGTATCGGATGATGAATAATATATTGAATGGCCCTCTTCATCGCGGGTTGAAAGATGTTCAGCCGCCGCATGCGCAGCGTTGAATTTACTTCAAGCAACGCTTCGGTAACCAATGATGTCTCACCGCTGGTCCATCCCGGTCTGCTTTTCCCCCACGGTACCGGCGATTGCTCGTGCGCCAGCAAATACTTAACGCCCTGGCGGATATCGTGGATGATCAATTGTGGTGTAACCCTGGCTGCCGGTCGGTGTCTGGGCCGGGGGTGAGGTTTCGGTCGAGGGCGAGCAAAACAAGGATGAACCCCAAAGGTTGTCCCCATGGCGGCAATAGCCGCGATGATAAGTCCCCGGCATAACCGATTTTTATCCATTCTTAATGGCCTCCGCTAACATAAGTCGAGCATAATACACGATTGTACATCATCGCGCCCGAATTTCGATCCGGCTGCGATGTTAACCGCCATCCTCGCCGCCGCTCCCTGCCACGAAGGTAAAAGTCTCTCGCCGGTGAAACTCTCCCAAAAAGCCCCGGCCATTCATTCCGGCCTCTGAGAAAGCCGTTACGGATCGGTTGCCAACACGGTCCGGTCGACAACCCTAACCAACCCAGAATCGCTGCTGAAAACACGCAATGTGAAAACGCCCTCGCCGAAACAGGAAAAAACACCCGCCGGGTCCCGGTGACCGCCCAACTTCGGTGGAAGCCGACCCGATACAATCTCCGATATCAATCTGCATTGATATCATGCCGCTCGAAAACCCTGCATCGCAAATGGTTTGCCCGAAGAATTTATTTGCACTTCACCGGGATGAGTCGGTAGACTCTACTCATGGTCAGGCGCGTCGAAAGTCTGACGCGCCGAACGGCTGTGGACGGCTACCGAGAAAAGGCGGTGTTGCAATGCGCGATGATTTATCGGATCAGAGCCAGACCTCCTCAGGCAAAGCTGCTGAAAATCAGGGTGCGGGGGCCAATCGGCGCGATACGATCAAGTGGATGGCGGCCGGTGCCACTGCGGCGTTTTTGCGTCAGCAACCAGCCCGCGCTGCGAGAGCCCGACCGTTGCGGCGCCCCAACATTCTTTATATTCACTCCCATGATTCAGGCCGATATTTCAGCCCCTACGGCCATGCGGTTCCGACGCCCAACATTCAAAAACTTGCTCGTGAGGGTGTATTATTCCGAAATGCGTTTTGCGCCGCCCCGACCTGCTCGCCAAGTCGAGCGTGCCTGTTGACGGGTGAAGTGGCTCACCAAAATGGAATGCTGGGCCTTGTGAACCGAGGCTTTGCGATGACGCCCGAAGGGTATCAGCACCACATTATCCGCACGTTGCGGCACGAAGCCGGATACTATTCAGCGCTGGTGGGATTGCAGCATATCGCGCGTGACCCGCGCATCATTGGTTATGACTACTTGGATCCAACCGTATGGGGGGCCTGCTGGGCAAGTGAAGTTGCGCCCGCTGCGGTTAGATTCATTAAAGACAAAGCCCGGTCGAAAGAGCCGTTCTGGCTGACGGTGGGCTTTATGGAAACCCACCGGCCATACCCGCCGGCTACCGCACAAGACGACTGGCGCTATGTAGCACCGCCGGGGCCATCGGCCGATGCGCCGGCAACACGTCGCGATATGGCGGACTTTCATGCCTCGGTCAGGCATGTGGACTGGGGTGTGGGACAGGTGCTTGCCGCCCTGGAAGAAGCCGGCCTGGCCGACAACACGCTGGTGATTTCCACCACCGACCATGGCATTGCTTGGCCGGATATGAAGTGCTGTTTATACGATGGCGGCGTGGGCGTGCATCTGTTGATGCGCGGCCCCGGATTGTTTGGTGGTGGGCGGGTGTGTGACGCCTTGATATCGCAACTGGATATATACCCAACCCTCTGCGAACTGTTGCATATTCCCGCGCCCGCCTGGCTGCACGGCAAATCTTTTCTGCCGGTGCTGCGCGGTCAAGCCCATGAAATAAATGATACGCTCTTCGCGGAAGTTAATTTTCATGCCTGCTACGAGCCTAAGCGGGCCGCGTGGACTCATCGGTATAAGTTCATCCGGCGGTTTGATGGCCGCACCACGCCGGTGCTGCCCAACTGCGATGTAGGTGGTAATCTGGCTTTCTGGCATAGGTACAGCCATCTTCTCAGACAGCCGCGGGGCTATGAAGTATTTTTGAGGACGCTTTATAAAAATAAGGATTGCGGCGCAAAAGATTATTGGTTGCAGCACGGCTGGGCGCAACAGTATGTCCCGCCGGAAGCGCTGTATGATCGCCTGCTTGATCCTAATGAGCGCTGCAATTTAATTGCCGACGACGCCCATCAGAAGGTGCTCGCGGAGATGCGGCATCGACTCGATTCATGGATGCACAACACCAGGGATCCGCTGCTTGACGGGCCGGTTAAACCACCGCGAGGCGCTATCTTAAATTATCCCGATCAGATATCACCGCTGGACCCGAAGTTCAGGGTGGGTTAACGCACCGTTGCCCCTGTTCATGCGCCCGGAAGAGAATGGCGATCATCCGCCACTTGGGATTGAGCCTTTATCCGCAATGGGTTTCCAACTTGGCCACGAATCGCGTTTCGAGGCCGCGTTACATTCGCATCTGCTGAAACACCAACTGCCGGGCGCAGGGCAAAATTTCTCTCTGCCCCTCGTGGTCTTTGCGTTGAAGACGGCGAATGGCATCACGTGCCAGCGTGATGCGTGCTTGCTCAACTTTCTCCTGCTCGACTCTCACCTCTCTGGCGGCGTGGCCGCCCGGCCTCGGCGGCAAATAACAGTGCGGCAGGGCTTATTCACCGGCACCGAGTGATTTAATATCCAGGCCGCTGATCTCCTTGAGTTGCCGCCCCGCAATCCCCTGCAGATCGCCATACATCCCGGCAATCGCTCCGCTGGCCATGTCGAGCTGTTTTTCGCGTCGGGCCCAGATTTTCTGCATCGCCTTTTTTTCGTCCTGCAAATCCTGTTGCAGTGCCTGGAACGCCTCGACCATCGCTTCCACCCGCTGCCGAAATTCCGGCCCCGTCAGATATTGATACACCATGGCCATCTTTCCCTGCTGCCCTTCGCCGGCAAGACGGGCGGAATGGGTTTCGATCACCGCCGCCCGCAGCGCCGCCGCCAGCGGCAGGGCGCAGATGGAGTTTGTCACCCATACGCCGTCGATAAGTGCGAATGTTTCAACGCCTTTAGGCAGGGCGTGCGACATGAGGACGGAATATTGGGCTTTGGCCTCGCGCATGTCGCTGCGCAGTTTCGCAAGCCACAAGTCGCTCCAGTTCTTGGTGCGTTTGGCTTCCCACAGGATCGCCCCGCACCGCTGCCCCTGCGGGCTTACCACGTATTGAATCACATCGCCGCCGAATTCCCCCTTGGGCACCGGCTCAACAACATCATGCGGAAACTGCTGGCGCAGGCCGGATTCAAGCTCCAGTTCCTGCACCTCTCCCTGCAACTGCTGGGAGCCCTGCTCCGCCTTTTGCTTAAGCTCATCGATCTTTTTCTGCATCGATTTAAGCTGCTCGTCGCGTTCCGCCATCAGCAGACGAAATTTTTCCTCTACATCGCGCTGCGCCTTTTCCCGTTCCTGCCCCAATGCCGCCTGGAGCCGCTTTTCAATGTTGAGTTCCATTTCCCGCCGATCATCTTCCAACTGGCGCTGCTTCTGCAGGAATTCGACTTGGGCTTTCTGCGCTTCGGCAAGTTTGGCGTCGCGGATTTTTAATAATTCCTGCGCATCGTGCAGTTCCCGGTTTTTGGCTTCCAGTTCCCCGGCGGCACGCGCCTGCGCCCGGCGTGCCTCCTCCTCAGCGATTTTCTTGCGCTGTTCCTCCGCCAGCCGCCGCACCTGCTCCTCCATCGACGCCTTTTCCGCCTCCAATTTTTCCCGCTGGGTCCGCAGCAAGGCCTCACGCTCGGCTATCTTGGCGTTGGCGGCTTCCAATCGATGGGCCGCCTCACGGTCCTTCAATTCAAGCTGCCTTTGAAAATCCTCCCGCATCTTCTGGACCAGCGGTTGGGCCAATGATTCGGTAAGCTTGATCTCCGCTCCGCAGTTGGGGCATTGAATATTCAGATCAGACATCGACGGACTCCTCTGCTGCCATGGCTCCACTGCCGCAGACCTTAGATCACGCGCCGCAAATATTCAAGCATCGTATCAAACGATATTTGCCGAAACAGGATGCGAGCCGACGGGCCGCGGTGACAAAGTACGGGCAGGCGTCCGAACTGTGCTCTTATCGCCGCGGTGGGGCGGGGCGTGCGGGGCCGTACATCTTGCGGGCCATGAATGCCGCCCAGATCGAGACGCCGACGGGCACCAGAAAGGGGAGCATTTCCTGCGTAAAAGTGCGCGGCTCGGAAGGAAGCACGTTATAGATCAGCAGCACGGCCCGCACCACCGTCATCGGTACCGTCACCGCACAGGCAATCCGATACGCCACCCGCAGCGGCATACGCAGTTCCAGGTTCACCAGTGCAACGATCGGCGCGGCAAACACCATCGCAATCGCCGCCCAAAGCAGCATGCCGACGGTTCCCAGCAGGGCGAGAATCATTCCGCCGATGATGACCATATAAAAAAATACTCGTCGTGTGATCAAGAGCAACGTTTGAGAGCTGATGTTGACGGGGGGCAGTTTTCCACCTTTGATCGGCAGCGCCAGCGTGCGGGCGAAAATCTGGTGCCACGTTTTGTAGGGCTCAAGTTGGGTGGGGCTTAAAAATGGGCTCCCCGCGATGAAATAACCGTCGGGTGTGAGCTTGATGGAAAGCAACATGTGTGATGACAGGTGCGGGGGTGTTGGTTTCGAGTCGTAATAAAGGGAGAAGAGCGCGGTCGTGTATCGGAGAGGTTTTTTACCCGCTGTGGGGATCACCTTCAGATGGCCTGCCGTTAGCACCATCGGGTCGTAGTGGGCGTCGTAAGTCTGCGAAAACTGGGTGATCAGGCCGTACATCTTGTGGCAACCGTTGATCGAGATGATGCTCGCCATGATCAGCGACACCAGCACCAGCGGCCCGAGCGTGATGCGGAAGTTGTACATGGCCGCCCGCGCCCACGCCTCCGGCTCAATGAGCAGGAGCAGAGTTCGCAGCAGAACATTACGCGGCGGAGGAATACGGCGTGCCGGGGTATCCGTGCCGGAACCGGGAGGACGCGACGATGGGGGCGTATCAATGGGGGGCATCATTTACAACCATGTTTCATTCGGCCGCCACATGCCATGGGCAGCACCGGCAGGCGGCAACGCATTCGGGTTGCCACCGATAACCGGCACCACGCCGGCAATATCCCCCTTCAACGCGATGGAGTATATCAGTCGTTAACTCGGCCCAGATATTCGCCCGTCCGCGTATCCACTCGCACCACGGTGCCGTTGGTAATGAAATCCGGCACATTGATGATCAGCCCGGTTTCCAGGGTGGCGTCTTTGCCGACATTGCTGACGGTTGCGCCCTTGATGCTCGGCGGGCAATCGGTGATCTGAAGTTCAACGGTGTTGGGCAGTTCCACCGAGAAGGGTTTCCCCTGGTACATGGTAATCTGCACCTGGGTATTGGGCTTGAGATATTTCACCGCGTCGCCGACCACATCGCCCGAGAGTTCCAACTGCTCGTAGTCGTTGAGGTCCATGAAGTAGTGGATGTCGGCGGCGGAATAAAGATATTCCATCGGCTTTTGTTCAAGGAACGCCTGTTCCAGTGTGTCATCCACCCGAAACCGCTGCTCGATGATGCTGCCGGTTTGGGTGTCCTTGAGTTTCACCTGCATGAAGGAACGCCAGTTTCCCTTGGAGACTTTCATGAAGTCGTGGACGACGTAGAGCTTGTTGTTATATTCAACCGCGATACCACGCCGTAGATCGATTGCTTTGATACCCATTTACGAAATATTCCTGTTCAATAAACCTGCTGCCTCTTCCCGTCGGGTTGCAGCGAGCCGCCAATGCCCTCATGGGGATTCGAACCCCAGTTACAGGCGTGAAAAGCCCGTGTCCTAGGCCTCTAGACGATGAGGGCAACAGGGCCAAGAAGTATAAACAAAGTTTGGGGTTTCGACAAATGCCCGCCCGGCGATGGGGCCGGTGCTCAACGTGGTTGCGGCCCAGTGGGGTTCGTGGCAGGGGTTCCCTGGCCCGCAGCGCTGCCTCGCTTATCGCTCGAAAACGATTTTGGCGCGGACTTGGGCTGGAATCGGGTTGCGGCTGTTCATCGGCAGCCACATTTAGTCCGTCGGTAGAAAAAAAATCCAAGTCG
>DAHWIP010000149.1:0-5455 GCA_027344975.1 Phycisphaerae bacterium | reverse complement strand
TGCCGATGGCGACGACGCGGCTTCCATGCCTGACGGCCAGTGCGCCGATCGGGAGAGGTCCACGCTTATCCTGAGCGGGATTGAATTTGGCGGCAAACGGTGCGTCCGCCGACTGAGCCCAGACATTCAAACCGCCGGGGCTGCGGAGAATAACCTGCCGCCGAACACCTGCGGGCGCTTTGGCTGTGAGTCCGACGACGGTGGGGCCCATCATCGCGCCGGCTCTCTGATTGGGGAGTCCGATGAACATGGTCATGAGTGAATTCATGGATCGGGTAATAATATTTTTTCCGTAGCGATCCATCCGAACCTGCGGCCCGACGACTTCATGTCCCGCCCCGTCGCTCTGCCTGGATACCACCACCAGATTAGGCCGATATCGAATGCCGTAACCGGCGAGCAGATTTTTGAATGGCGGTTGCCCCCCCGTAGCCATGAGCAACTGCGTAGGCATTGCGCCGAGAAGAAACAGGGCGGAGCCTCCGTCGGCAAGGTGTTTTTTCAGTTGCATGTTGAGTTGCCCGGCCGCCTGCATCTCCATCATCCCCATCTGACCGCTCGGAGGGAGATTCAATACCACCCAGACGACACCTTTGCCGATGGCCGGAGGCGGTCCGGATGACCCCGGCATCTGTGGATTCGATGAGATCGGCGACCAGTTATAAACCGCGAAATTATGGCGGCGCAATTTGCGTGCAATGGCGGAAAATGGAGCCCCGCGCTGAGTCAGGTTACCCGGCTCGACGCTGACGAACACAACCTTAATTTTGTGCGGATGCAGGATACTGAGCAACTTTTCATTTACCGCCTCTTCACCGCTGAAGGTGTAACGCAACCTTCCTGATGTGTGCGACAAGCCGCTGACGGTAAACATTTGACTTGCCGTAACAGCTTTTACTGAATGAGGGGCCAGAATCAGGAGGCGATCGGGTCCGATTTCAGCCAGAGCCGATGCCGATTTGACCGGCTTGAGTGAAGCGATTTTCGCGGTCAGCGAGTGAATATCAGCGATGATGTGCTTGATCGTCGGTGTCTGACTTAAGAGCCACTTCTGATACCCGGTCGGGAGCGTTTTGACCGTCGTCGGTACAATCGCCAGCGAAAGATTTTTCGTCATGCGTGTGAGTCGTCGGCGGGCGGTTTTCGCCAGGCCCGGCCAATCGGCGAGTTGTGATTTCGACTCCGCCTTGATGTCCCGAACCAACCGCTTGAGTTCAGACGGCGCGCTCTGAGTGATGTAGGCGGCAATACCCAGAAGTGTTGCCTGCTGGTCGGACGTCATATCGGCATCATTCGGCACGGTGGAGAGAGAGTGAGTCAGATCGGTGAATCTCGTGTTCAGTTCCTGAAGGAGCGGAACACAGCCGGTCAACGTTTCCTCATACGGTTTGAGGCTGTTACCGAAACGCCTTTGAATCATCCGCTCGAGCGATCGTCTTGAACTGGGGCGATATTCATGGATATTGCTGCCGGCACGCTCATATTCATGCACCAACTGCTGGACGCGGGCATATTCGGTGATTTCCGTGGGACTGCTTCCTGAACTTGATGAAAATGTATTGATCAAGATGATCTTCTGGCCCGACTTCTTGAGCAGCCCCAGCAGGCGGTGCGTCTGCGGAGATAATGAATAGATGCGCCCGGTGGTCAGATCATACGTATGGTTGTAACGAAAAGTAATCCAATCGAGCAGGATAACCACAATCAGCGCCGCAACAGCCAGTATCAATGCATTGGATCCGTAAACCCATTTGCTCCTGGTCATTGCAGACCGCGGGGTTGCGACAGATTCCGGTGCCTTTTCAGAACTCATTTAGCCTTACTCCAATGTGCGGTAACATTCATCTTAACAGCCAGTCTGCGGCGAAAATCAATGCAGCCGTCAACGCCACTTGCGGCTTTCCAGCACCAGATACGTCAACATCAGGAAGAAAAACGTCCCGGTAATGAAATAGGCAATATGCGAAGTATCCACCAGACCCATGGAAAAATGCTGCATCTGAGGCTCCAGCGACATGTAATTCATAACTCGCTGGACGGTACTGAGCCAGGCGGGCGGCTGGCTGATGATACTTCCCAACAGACCGCCGATCCCCTGGAGCAGAATTCCGAATGCAACCAGCACGGCACAACTGCTGATGGCCGCCAGAACCTGATGCTGCGTACAGGCTGAAAAAAACAGCCCCACGGAAACCATAAGCATTCCCATGAGGAAGAGGCCGAAGTAGCTGGTGATCACGGGCATAAAATCGGGCCGGCCAAAAGCCGACAGGATGATGACATAGATCAGGCTTGAACCGATGATCACGCAATAGAATGCCAGAGCACCCAGAAATTTGCCCAGCACAATGGAAAAATCGCTCAGCGGACTGGTGCGCAGCGTTTCAATGCGGCCGGAACGATATTCTTCCGAAAAGAGCGCCATGGTTATGAAGGGCACGACGAACATCAGCGCGAGGTGATTCCACTCAAACATCGGGCCGGGATCGGCCACCGCGCCGGGCGCCAAAACCAGCAGTGCGAAGAGTAACCCCACGAAAAGCAGATAAACCACCAGCACGACATATGCGACCGGTGAATAGAACAGGCCCATCAATTCGCGGCGGGCAATGGTCAGCGTTTTGAACACGGTCTTTTCTCCACAATTAAGTTGTGTCCGAAGTATTTTGGAATTTATGCAGCCAGCGACTGATGGGTCGTCGCTCCGGGATCGGTGATCTGCACAAAGAATTCCTCCAATGAAGTTCCCGTCGTACGCATTTCACGGAGGGCCCAGCCCCTTCCCACCACCGTCGAGGCGATCAGCTCTCTCAGCGCCCCATCAAGCTTGCCGTTGACAGAAAGGGAGCAAACCGGGCCATCACTGAGGATTTCCACGTTTTCAACGCCGGGCATGGCTCCCAGCGCCATCTTAACCTGCTGGGCCGGACCGCGTACCTCCACCACCAGTTTGGCCCCTGATGAATTGCGCCTCGCGCATTCCTGCTTCAATTCCTCCGGGGTTCCCTGCGCCAGGATTTTCCCGCGTCCGATGATGATGACGCGTTGACATGTCAATTCCACTTCCGAAAGAATATGCGTTGAAAGCAGAACGGTATGCTGACCCGCCAAGTCGGCAAGCATCTTACGCGTCTCACGAATTTGAGTCGGGTCCAGACCCACGGTCGGCTCATCCAGGATAAGAACCGGTGGATTGTTCAAAAGCGCATCGGCAATGCCCAAACGCTGCCGATACCCCTTGGATAGCGTTCCGATCGGCCACCGCAGGCGTTCTCCGAGCCAGCATTTTTGGCACACGGATTCCACCCGTGACTTAAGCACGGATCGCTCGATCCCTTTGAGTCTGCCTCGATAAGACAGATATTCTGCAACGCGCATTTCGGTATAGATCGGCGCGTTTTCCGGCAGATAGCCGACGCGGCTGCGAACTTCCATCGACTGAGTAAATACATCAAAGCCGGCGACAGAGGCGGTTCCCGACGTGGGGGGCATGAAGCAGGTCAACATTCGGATGGTTGTGGTTTTGCCGGCCCCATTGGGCCCGAGAAAACCGACGATACTCCCCTTGGGTACTTCAAAACTGATATGATCCACGGCTAAAAATTTACCGTACGCCTTGGTAAGGTTTTTAACCACAATATCCGCGCCTGACGCCATAAATCTTTACCTTCCGCAACTGCCGACGTTTTAACCCCCCCGGCGGATTATGACCGCCCGGGAAGGCTGAACCCAATCTTCCGTTGGACCACCACCGGCTCACAAATCGCCGGTTTGCGCCCCGCAGGCATTTACCCGCCGCCGGAAGAGTAGTTAACGGTCTATTTACGAATTGTCAATCGAAAAGTTTGCCGACAGATCGAGAAGCGGTTCTTAAAACGGCCTTAGGCTCAGGTCGGGAGCGGGCTTCCCCGGCGGCCGATTTCGCACAGCATGGCCCCCAAAACACACGCCGCCGCGAGAATTTCAAGCCAGTTGCCGAGGGCAACATACCGCTGAACCGTCGGCCGCCAGAGAGTTGATTTGGAACTCGCACGATTGATAAGCTGACAATTTTTCCATGCCGGTGAGGAAGGGTAACCGGTGGCGGGAAACCAGGGCCCGGGAAGAATTCTTGGCCAAACACGCCCGATCAGGTGCGCGCCGTCCGGTTTACCTTTGCCTTTATGGGCTGCCGCCACGGTGATCGTAAACGCCTCGTGGTCTGCATGGAAGTAAGTCTGAAATACCCCCGGCCCCACGGCAGGCACTGGAATCGACACCTCGCGACCATGGGCGAATCGAATAGCGTTAAGCTTCAGACTGAAATCGCGGCGGCGATCAGCCCATACTCGGAGGCGCCAGTTATCTGCCCGGCCTGAGTTTTGAAGATGATTCGACATCTGTTGATCGGCGTCGCGCGTGCCGCGCAGGTCAATCCGCCAATGACGGCTGCCCGCACCTGCCGCCGCCAGATGCACCAGTCGCTGAAGCAATTTGGCGTCGGCGGGCGATTGGGGGTTGCACGCCATCGCACCAACTTTGCCCAATCCCACGTGCCAGTAAGCGGCCAGCGGAATTTTTTGGCGTCGATTTCCGGCCAGCGCCATGGCGCGGCGACGAACAAATGTCCGTATCCATTGACGGGTCGTGCCGGATAAAGAGGTTCGGGCCGCAGGAAAAGTCATCCAACGCAGAGGCGTGGTATTCATCGATTCCTGCATGGCGTGCCGGGCGGCCCTGCGAAGGAGTATCCGCCATTGTCGCTCATCGGCAGTCTGAACCAGACGCACGCGCGAACTGCGGACGAAACTTCGAATCGCCCGGGATTGGCGTGCGGCAATGATGATCATGTCACTGCGGGTAGATCGAATTAATCGCTTCCATGGTTGCGGAGAGAGCTTGGGCACCGACCCATCCGTGATAAGAATCAGCCAATCGTGATGGTGCATGATGCGGCGAAGCAGAGGAAGTGCAGAATCGGGACGCGTCGAGCCATTGGGTTGTATCTCAGCCAGATGATGCATGATCGCAACTGGGGGATGACCTGCGATTCGAATAGTGCGCCCGCTGAACGCGAGCACTGTGACGTGAGTGCTGGTCCCCAGAACGGACAGGGCGCTGGCGATTCCGGCGCGGGCCAGATCGAAACGCGTCTGCCCGCCGGTGCCCGCTACATGACGCCCCATAGACCCGCTGGTATCGACGAGGAAGATCACGTGCATCGGCGTTCGCTGTGGCAGATGGCTGGAGAGCGGCGAGAGAGAATTCAGGCAGCGCGACACCGGCTCTGCGTCAGCATACCCTCCAGCTCCAAAGGCACGACTTGCCCCAAGAATCACGAGGCCACCAAAATCGTCACGTACCCACCGTTGTAATGCCGACACCTGGGAAAAACGCAATTCCCGGCTCGAAACGTTATCTAGCACCACGCATTGGTAAGCGTTGAATTCTGAAGCCACGGTGGGCAGCGATGACG
>DAHWIP010000148.1:0-5565 GCA_027344975.1 Phycisphaerae bacterium | reverse complement strand
ACAGATTGCTCCCTCAACTCATCATGCCGCGTAACCCGTGACTTCGCTGGAAATCTCTGGTAATGCAGGTGAGAACCCAGTTTACCTGCGCTGCGGTATGAGGCCTATCAGCCTCGTTACTTACAATATAATGCGATATTTCCATCTTCTTGTCCAGTGGATATTGAACTGCCTCCCGCTTTTTCCATTCGGTTTCTGACCAACCCCTGCTTTTTTGCACTCGCGAAAATCTGATCGCATCTCCACAATGAACAAATACGACCGTATTGCACTGACGGTGCAGGCCGGATTCAATTAATAAAGGAGAATCAAACACAACTGCCGGCAGCGCGGCATTGTGCTTAAGTAATTCTATTCGCCGATCTCGATATGCCGCAACATAAGGGTGAACGAGCGCATTGAGGTGAGAGAGTTTCTGCGAATCGGAAAATACGACGGCTCCGAGCCGACGGCGATCAATCTCACCGCGATCATCGAGAATTGCTGAACCGAACGTCGCGATAATGGCAGCTTTAACATCAGCATCGTGCAGGGCTTCATGCGCGATTTTATCGCTGCTGATGACTTCGCATCCAAGTTCGGCAAACATGTCGGCAACGGCGCTTTTGCCGCTGCCGATGCCACCCACGAGACCGATGGTCGGCCACGGGTAACTTGGGGCGATATTGTCTGCCGGATCGATCATGGTTCAGACCGCCCATCTGGAGTTTTTGCAGTCGGCTTAAGCACCCGCTGGTGAGGCAGAACATAAAATACCAGTACGTTGGCTCCCAGCGTATGCCGAGCACGAAATTTTACGATGTGCCCTTTCAATTTCAGCACATGATATGGGCCGATGACTTGTGGAATGCGCTGAGCCTGTTTTCCCTGAAAAACTTCATCGAGAAGTACCGGGCGATTATTGCTTAGATTCATCATCTGCCGTCGGGTTTGTGCCGTCGGTGGCGTCGGGCAGAACATGTAATCCAAGCCGCTGTAATAAGCCACCAGCGCCCGGCGATCATCGCCGATACCTATATTGACAATCACCGTGCTGCGGGCGTTTGCTTTGAGCCAGCGGGCACCATCTTCAATAAATCGCATGCCGCGTTGAGGTGCATCCGCCAGGTGAATAATACCGGGAATACAGATGACCGCTGTAAGAAACATGCTCATTCGATTGGAATGGGCGGGATCGCGGAGCGGCGGCGGCAGCGGACGCCATGTATCCGGGCGTTTGGCGGACCGTAAAAATTCGCGCCACCGATGGGCGATTCGATCCAACCCGAGAGCGAGAATCGGCAGCAGAAGCAATACCAGGACCAGCGTGTGGCGGCCATGCAGATATCCGGCGATATTGAGCAGCCAGATCATGACCGTAATCCAGAGTCCCGCCCATCCAAGTACCGCAGGACGCCAGCGCCTGCGACCCCATATCCGCGGTGCCAGCGCCATGGCCAAAAGCAGAACAATGCAGGCAGCAGGACTGAGCGTTTCAAATACCTCCTGACCGATTTTCATCCACATCCAGGGATGAAAAAAAGCGGACGGGCCGATGAATGCCAGATTCGGGTGCCCCACCATGGGAAGCGGCTTGAAAAGATGCGACAATTGAGGCTGCGAAATGGGGTGTGCACGCATCAATTCCAGCTTTTTTTTTCGTGTGAATGAACCGATGGCGAGCATATAGGGGAGACCGACAATCAGATAACCTGCGATGAGCATGCCCGCCGAGACCAGCGCCGGAGCCAGACCACGCCGTTTGATAAACGGGATTGGTTCGCTGATCGCTTTGACTGCGCGGGAGGAAAATATCGCTGCACCATGGTAAATGGTAAGAGCCCAGAGCATGATCAATATGGCGGCAACTCCCTCCGGACGGGTCAGATAGCTGAACCCGGAAAAAATACCTGCGGCAAACCAATACCAGGGGCGACAACGCAAGCCCGTTTTCATGGCCGTCAGGATGGAAAGCCCCAGCAGACTTAAAAAAAGCATATCCGATATGCCATCGGCACCGTAGGCTCCCGTTTTGCGCCCCAGCACCCAGATTATGGACACACAATAAGCCGCCCAGCGCGGGGCACCGAAGCGACGGGAGAGCCAAAATATTTCAATAGCTATCAGCGCACCCGCCACTACACCGAGCGCCTGCATGGAATATATCCACGCCATGCGTCGGTCGGCGATCAGATGAACCATCAAGATATTATGAATCAATGCGCCGAGAATCGACTGCAGCGGATGGTACACCTCCTGGCGGACGGCACGCACTGGATTAATGAAAAATTCGCGGCCTTGGGCGATGAATCGCATCGCGTCGGGGTTGACGACGGTTGTCAAAAAGGCCCGTTCAGTGCGAACGATCAGCGCAAATAACAGCAAAGCCGTGAGTCCCAACCACCGGGGTATGCCGGGTTGCGATGATCTCTGTGCCATCATGAAAAATTTTCCATCTCGGATTTCGCTCTCAATGACCGTTGATCAGCGAATACCCCGCTATTGCCCACGGCTGCCGCACAACGGCCGACTGCTCAGGGAGTTTAAGACTGCGCGGCGGAGGATTCAACACGCTGCTGCGCATCGGTACGTCGGGCGGGCGTATCGGCAGATTCGTTGATTCTTGCTTTGCCGTCGAATTTCACCGACACCCGGCGACTGACTCCCTGTTCCGGCATGGTGATTCCATAAAGGAGATCTGCAACGGCCATCATGCGTTTATTGTGGGTGATGACCACAAATTGGCTGTGATGCAGGAACTGCTGAATGATGGACGCAAACCGCCCGGTATTGGCCTCATCGAGCGGCGCATCGACTTCGTCCAAAATGCAGAAGGGTGACGGTCGCGACTTGAACACGGCCAACACCAAAGCGATGGCGGTCAAGGCCTTTTCACCTCCGGACATGAGGGTGATGGACTGAAGTTCCTTGCCCGGTGGCCGCGCTAAAATATCGATGCCGGATTCAAGCACGTCATCGGGCGTCTCGAGAACAACATCCGCCCGGCCACCGCCGAAGAGCAGGCGGAATGTTTCCTGAAATTCACGTCGGACCGCATCAAATGTTTCAACAAACCGCGTCTTGGAATCCTGATTAATCTTGTCGATTAAATCTTCAAGCTGCTTTTTGGCATCGAGAATGTCCGCCATTTGAGCGGTCAAAAACGCCTCGCGTTTCTCAAGAGTTTCAAGCTCGGCCACCGCATCCAGATTGACGTTACCCAGCCGGACGATTTTCGCTTTCAGTTCCGCAATCTCGCTGCGGACGACATCCCAGTCGGTATCCACGGGCGGCGCATAGTCCTGATGCGCCTCAATCAAGTTCACAGCCAGTTCTTCCGCCGTCCGCTCCACAAGGGTTTCGAGCCGGACGGACGCTTCATTCTGAGCCAGGGACAGTTCATGGACGCGCCGCGACACGTCATCAAGTTCTTTCTGCAGAGATGCCAATGCGGATTGGGCCTCGCTTCGCTGGGCCGAAATCTCCGCGAGCCGGCGATTGCAGCCATCAACCATTTCACGATGGCGATCCACATCCTCGCGAATGGCTTGGGCATCGCGGCTGAATTTTTCGGCAGCTTCAAGCGTTTCCGCCGATTTCTGATCGATGGAGACAAGTTCCAGATCAACCTGATTGAGTCGATCGGCTGATTCCTGCTGCTGACGACGGGCGGCGGATAATTCGCGGGTTATCGCGGCGCGCTGCTCCTGCAGACGCCCCATGTCCACCCGAAGCGATGTTGCCTTTTCGGTGATTTTCGCCACCACCTGGCGCTGCTCCTCGATGACGGCGGAGGATTCGAGAGCGGATGCTTCGGCAATCTTCGCGCGCTGTTCAACATCAGCGGCTTTGGCACGCATTTCCATCTGCTGCTGGTCGCATTTCTGTGCCTGCTGCTCAAGACCGGACTGCTCCAGGTCCAGGAGCGGCATTTCGGCCGTCACACGATCCAATTCCTGCCTGGCGGAGTTGTACCGGGCGGCAACTCGCGCCAGATTATTCTGGGTCTGGAGGTGTTGATCGCGATGTGCCTTGAGGCGATTGGAAAACTCCGCAGCCTTCTGATCAACATCCGCAAGTTCCTGCTGCAACCGCCCCACTTCCTGCTCTGATTCGTTAACCTGTCGGGCCAGTTGAGTCAGTTCGCTCCGGCGGGCGATCGTACCGGATGCCTGCCCCCCACGGCCGGTGATCATCAGGCCGTCCTGACGGACGAATTCGCCGCCCGGGGTGACATAATGAAATCCGGGATGCATCCGGCGGTGGGATAGAGCGACGCCGATATCCGGGGCAACCAGCGTCCGACGCAATAAAAATTCAATCAATGGCCGGAATTCCGGTTCGCATCGGGCATAGTCCGCCACACACGGCAGTTGGCCGGCGGAGTCGTCTGTTGCCCCCTGGATTGCATCTGCGGGGAGAGTTGATTGATCGATTGCCGAAGCCGCCGGGATCTGATCCATCAGCCATATGGAGATACGGCCGGAAAGTCCGCGCAGCTTTTCAAAATCGTCGCCTATGTCAGGAAGCGAATTGAACACCAGGCTGCCGGCCTGATCTCCCAGTGCCGTCTCAACCAGCTTGGCGTGTTCCATGTCCGCATCGATCAGGTCTGAGAGGATGCCCCGAAGCTGCTGATACCCGGTGCCCGTTTCCCGTGCTTTAATAATTTCGCGGATCGGCGCCGCCATTCCCTCACGGCGAGCCTGCAGTTCCTGCAGAACATGCGTACGTCCCAGAAGAGCCGAGCGCTGCTCCCGTGCGCGTGATAATTTTTCAGTGATCGCCATCTGCATCTGACTGTTACTGGTACGATCGGCCTCAAGAGCGTTAATCCGGTCCAGATCACTGCGTAATTCGGCCTCCAGCGCGGATTTTTCCGATTCCAGCGATGCCATTTCGGCCGCCGCCATTGACTGCCGCTGCGCGATGGCGTCGCGCTTCTGTCTGAGGCTGTCAATCTGCCGGGTGATGTTCTGCCGCTGGACATCAAGACTTGATATCTGGTTTTGGATGACCGCCGCCTGCCGGAGCAGATCGACGGCCTCCACTTTCATCTTTTCCGATTGATTGATGATATCCCGCAGACGTGCATGGTGGGCCTCAAGCTCGGCGGCCACGACCTTCTGCTCCGCTTCCAGCTGTGCCGACTGGGTTTCGGCGGACGCCATGGATCGGGTCTGCACCTCGACGGCGGCGGCAAGGCCGGTGATGCGAGCTTCGATATCCGCACGACGCTCCACGAGAATTCGCCGTTGTTCCTGCAGTTGACGATGCTGACGATGTGAAAAATCCGCTTGCTGCAGCAGAGACTGCCTGCGGTTTTCCGTCTCGGATAAGGCTTTTTCAGCCTGCCGGACGGAATCCTGCACGGCGCTGAATTCAAGTTGCAGATCACTCAATACGGCCTGGCGAGATTCATGCGATCGGCGGGTGGAAGCGTGCAGGTCAACGGCGTCACCGGCATCGGCTCAACCGCTACCAAATCCGCATGGGCGGTGCTCAGCGATCCTGGCAAAAACTTCCAGCTATCGAGCGCCGGCGCCGAGTACTGGGCCGACATCTCCTCGACAGGCTCAGCCACCT
>DAHWIP010000147.1:0-5568 GCA_027344975.1 Phycisphaerae bacterium | reverse complement strand
CGCGGACGCGGCAGCACTCAGATCGCGTGCCACCCGCAGAGCAACGAAATGATCCCGTGAAAATGGCTGCAGGCTTTCGTGCCTTTTGAGAGGTGGATGCTCATCCGTCATGTCGATCTTTCTCCGGTCCGCCGTCACGCCCGCTATGCACGTCGGGACCTAATGCTCATCATCCGGAGTCTCTACCGGGCGAAATCTATGATTCGAGACTCACGGTAACAAGCAACTCACTTTCCTCTTCAGCCTTAACCATGTGACTGGCGCCGCTTGCAATGGTCAATATCTGCCCCGGTTTGAGTTCATGGCGGGCGCCTTCGACCGTAACGATCACAAAACCTTTCAGAAGGTGCACGGTCACAACGCCCTTGACCGCATGTTCCGGCAACTGGGTGAAGCGTTCAAATACAAACAGCGCGACCGTCAAGTTCCCCTGCTTAAAGCAAGTCTCCTGGCGGTGTCCCCTTTCGCCGGTATTAATTTCCCTTCGAAGACGATGCGCGACCTCGGCCAGGTCTACCAAATGGGTGACTCCGGAAAAGCGGCTTTCGGGATGAGGTCGCATACGCGAATGATCTGGATTCTGCATGTTCATGTCTCCGTTCGTTTCGCCTGTCATAATAAATATTCATGCGAAGCGCCTTTCGCGCCCATAAGTTTTCACTCTCCGGCAAGCGGCATGTTGATTTCGCCGGCCGAACCGATTGTTCTCCATCGTCCTACCGTTAACTGGAGTATACAACTCCAATCATGAGATGCGAATGCTGCGTATTCGCGTGACAGTGAATATCGAAAGCGACTCATCGGGCGCTCGAATCCTCCCGATCGGATTCCAAAGGGGACTAAATGTGCCCTGCAAGTTGCAGGTTCCGGAGCAAGAGATTGAAGTATACCAGTCCTCCAAAACCGTCCCATCGACGCACAAGAGTTCGTGTGGCGGCGTAATCCAGCGGCCGGGTGAGCTGCAGCCAACTTTCCAGGTTGTGCCTCGCACCCACGTCATCGGCCGGAAAAACATGCGTTCGGCCGAAGCCACGGAGCATGACATATTCCGCCGTCCACCGGCCGATCCCGCGGTGACTCTGGAGGCGGTCGGAGAGCGCCTCGTCCGAAAGCCCCTGCAATTCGACGTTTTCGAGTTGTCCGTTGTTAATGGCCTGAGCCAATGAGACGATGGTCCGCGCCTTGGCCGCACTCCATCCGCATGCTCGCAATTCATCCGGTGACATGGAACCCACGGCCGTCGAGGTTGGAAATGCAAACGGCGCCAAGCCATGCGCGGCTTCACCGTTGGCCTGCTGCGCCAGCCGGTTAAGCAGCTGAATTCCAACGGCCAGTGATAACTGCTGGCAGGCAACAGCACTGGCGAGCGCTTCCAAGAGTGTCGGAAAACGGGGCGGCCTCATGCCAACAAATGGCTTCACGAGGGAAAGCAACTTCGCATCACCGCGGGCCATGCGATAAAAATTCCGCAGGTCAACATTCAGGCCCAGCATCACGGTCAACATCGATCGGATGGATCGTTTGATTCCAGGGTTTGAAAGCGGTAATTCCGCAATAACCCGCAACTGTGGCGACGCGGCATCGCCGCTCTGTGTCAGGTGAACGGGCACGTAGATGCCATGAACCGGAAGCACGCGCGAGTAGGTTTTGCCGTCCCAGCAGTCAATGGCGTTTTCTGCTCGTCGCCGCAGGGTCCACACGGTAAGATCCAATCGGAACGGTGGGGTGGGCTTGAGAATCAGGTGTAGTCACATCGACGCTGCTTCCCGAGAGTGCGGACAGTTGCAAAAGCTTAACGGGTTCGCCTCGTAGAGGATTAAGAATCCAGAAATTCGCTCAGCACAACGGCGCTGTTGTGCTCCTCATCGCGGGCGGCATATACCAGCGTAACCGCGCCTTTGCGTATCCATTGACGCAGGGTATTGACGGCGGCTGTATTGGCCTTGAGTTCCTCGCGGTAGCGTCTTCTGAATTCAGGCCATTTCTCCGGATCATGGCCGAACCATTTCCGCAGTTCGACGCTTGGCGCAATTTCCTTGAGCCAGCAATCAATAGCCGCCTTGTCTTTGGTGATTCCTCTTGGCCAGAGACGTTCCACAAGAATCCTGGCGCCGTCCTCCGGCGAAACTGGCAGGTAGACGCGTTTGATCCTGACATTTCTCACGGCAATCCTCCATCATATTGGATGCCAAACGCCTCGGAACTGAAACACACGGAACTCCGGATTTTAAGCCTGCTTCTTCGAATCTGCTCCGCAGCAATGCTTATATTTTCGACCTGAATTACAGGGGCACGGCGCATTGCGAGGTGGGGTGTTACGTTCCGCCAAATTGGGATTGCCGGAGCGTCGAATCTTCATAATCTCCGCCGCCGGTATACGATTTCTGATCAATTTTGCAATGATCTCCATGTCGGGGCGGATATGGTTGAGGAAATGCCGATACCCGGCGCAGAGATAATTCAGCCCCGGTTCCCCGTCGGGTGTCGTTATGAAACGATTTTTCGGACACTCGCCGTTGCACGCAAATCGCACTTCGCATTGGCGGCAGTATTCCGGAAGCGTATCTCTCTTATCGGTACCAAACTTCCGCTGCTCCGGGGAGTCGATCAGTTTCCCCAGCGGCTCGTCAAGAATATTCCCCAGTCGATAGTGCGGATCAACAAAATGATCGCACGAATACAAATCCCCTGTATGCTCAATGGCCAATGCCCGGCCGCACGTTTCACCAAAAATGCATACCATGGACGGATACCCCGCCCATATTCCGGCCTGCACATCAAAGGTATGAACGAATATCCGGCCCACATCACGTGATACCCATTTATCAAAAATCTCGGAGAGGAAGATACCGAACTGGAGCGGTTCCACCGACCAGGGAGCAACTCCTGAACTCTGACCCAGTATCGGCAGGCCGCTGCCATTGTTACCGCCCATGATCCGCTCCACCAGCGGAATGAACTGTATGTAGCCGCTTCCATGTTCAACTAAAAATTCATAAACTTCCAATGGGTGATAGGCGAGTTCCCGATGAATCACCGTGAGGGTGTTGAATTCAACTCCATGCTCGCGTAGAAGGTTCAGGCCCTTCATGACCCGGTCAAACGTCGGCCTGCCGCCGCGGTCCACCCGGTATCGATCGTGAAGTTCCCGCGGTCCGTCAATGGAAAGCCCGACCAGAAATTGATGTTCCGCCAGGAATTTTCCCCATTCATCGTTGAGAAGAGTCCCGTTGGTCTGAAGCGCGTTGGTGATTGTCTTTCCCGGTGGACAGTACTGTTTCTGCAACTCCACGGCCCGCCGGAAAAAATCGAGCCCCATCAGCGTCGGCTCTCCGCCCTGCCAGGCGAATTCAACCCGGCTTGCCGGATTACTTTGTATCTGTTGCCGGACAAAGGTTTCCAACATGGATTCACTCATGCGGAATTCAGCCGCCGCTTGATGATCGGGAAATAATGCCTCCTTGCGGAGATAAAAGCAGTATTGGCAATCCAGATTGCAGATGGGGCCGATAGGCTTGACCAAAATATGAAATGGAGCCGATGCGGCCGGATATTCAGGCATGGATGATCCCCTTTTCGTCACGGCGTGACAGTCACGCTTTAACCCATGATAGGGGTTTCTCCGTTTCGATCAAACCCGCTATCTTAAATCCGTGACAAATATCGTAGATCGTATGCAGGAATCCACATGGTACGTGGCTCTCCATAGATCAGCGATCGATAAGGAGGATAGACGCTTTCATGAAAAAGCGGCGGGGCCTGCGGATAAACTCCGAGGCCCCGCCGCCATATACGGGCGCAAAATTGAGTTCAGAACGTGTAAATGGCATCCACGGCGATGGCCGTCTGGTAATGCTTGCCGTTGGTCAGCACAGCATGATCGGCCAGATCCTCCCGAATCTCGGGACGGATGTAGAAATTCTTCCCAAGATTGCTGTTCGGGAACGGTGTGATTTTGACGCCCGCCGTCAAATCCCCGTAGTTTCCGGTAACACCGGGAGTTGTCAGGCCGATGGTAAAGCCCGCGCCGTCATAGTAATATTCCTCTCGCAGGCTTGCGGTCAGGTAGCTGTTGATGACATAGCTCTGATACAGGGCTTCACCGAACCAGCAGGCACTGCTGCTGTTGGTCGCATTTCCCATTCCGTCATAACCCAGCGTGGTATCGGAAATCAATGTCAGATTATTATTCAAAATGGGCGGAACATAGGTGATCAGCGGCTCAACCACCGTGCGATACGGATTGTTGGTGTAGTTGTCCTGCGGACCGACCGAGAGATTCACCGCAAAATTCCATTGACTGCTCGGGGCATACGCCACTTCACCGAGGAAATCGACCCCATTGGGATTATTATCGTCAAGCGACTGGTTCCAGCCGCGCGTCACACCGGCATAAAACGTCCATTGGGAATTCGGCACGTATTCCGCCAATACGCCCGTCTGGGTGTACGGAATGCCGTAATTAAACGAAAGCGAATGAGAATAGAAGAAATTCTTCGTCGGATTAATCGTCTCTTCGCCAAGAAGCGTGACGAACTTACCAACCTTGAACTTCAAGTCGCCCATTTTGCCAAGGTGGAACGCCACCGTGGCATACAACTGAAGCGGATCAAACTGGTACAGAGGTGACGTGCTGACATTATCAGCATAGGAGTGATAGAAGTTCAGTCCGTTGGAATGGATGAAATCGGAAGTGTAGCCATACAGAAACTGCACCTTTCCACCGACATCCCATCCACGCTTGATGTAGTTCGGATCGGAGAAATTAATGGCCCGTGCCAACGTCAAATTGATCTGATTTAACTCAACGTGGTTCCCATACTCGGAACCGAAGGTGCGGAGGGGAATCAGATTGGAATTCTGCGGCCGGCCGCTGAGATCGGCAGTGTAGCCTGCTTCAACGTAACCATAGATATCGAACCCGGCCTTGCTGATCTCCTGACCAACCGACGTTTTGCCGACATGGATCCGATCCAGGCCGTACATGATCGCCGGGTTGGTGTCCGTGGCTGCGTCAGCCATTACCAAGCCGGATGTGGCGAGCAGTGCTGCCATTGCCAGAGGGACCGTAAAGCGGTGCTTACCCATGAAACTCTCCTTAAAAAAAAAGGTAAAGAAAACACGCCTTCCGTGTTTACGTTTGCAAACCCCGTGCCAATGTTATAGGCGCTCGTGACATTTTCAACTGTGAACTCGGGGTGTTTCTGAGTGCTGCCGAGCAACCATGCTGGGGATGCGCGATTTTGGGGCCATAGGCCGGACATCGCTTTACCGTTACTTTCAATGTAATAATCGCTGATGGAGATGATGCTCGACCCGCTCCACAACTAAATCGTAAGCATCTTTCTGGAGCCCTCAATTACCGCACAGACGCGATAACAATTTCAGCCACACAAGTGTATGCCTGCCTCAATTTGATGCACGAGGTAAGCCGTTGCTCAGTTTGTTGGCAAATCGGGGGAGTGCCTTCGGGTGGCGGCCAGCTACGACGTGACACAATGGCACAAGTCGATTTCACAAGCTGAGGGTATATCGAAGGGGGATAAAAAAAGCGGCGTGGTCCATTTG
>DAHWIP010000146.1:0-5577 GCA_027344975.1 Phycisphaerae bacterium | reverse complement strand
CTCCTTCCACCAGCCGGACTTATCGCTCCATTGGCACGCCCGACACCCGTGGAGGTCTCGCCGTGGCATCATCTCAAGCTCCTCAAGCGTCAGGGGTTTAACGTGGCCCATTCCAGCATAGTACCGGCACCGGTCGGCCCCGCCGGTGTGGTTGCGAAAATGAAACGCGAGCCGGCGCCGGGTCCGTACAGCCAACCGAACAATGTGCAGATTTTCTTCGGCGCTTATTTTCTCATGACCGGGCTCCACTCTGTCCACGTCATCATCGGTATTATCCTGATGATCTGGCTGCTGGTGAGAAATTTACGCGGCGAATTCGGCCCCAGCTATTTTGCCCCGGTGGAATTCGTCGGACTCTACTGGGGTATTGTTGATATGGTCTGGATGTTCCTGTTCCCACTGCTGTATCTGGCTCATTAAATCGTCCTGCGGCCGACGCCCTTACGGAGAACTACCATGAGCGATCATGATCACGCACCGAAAAATCTCGCACCCGCCAAAGCGCACATCGTTTCCGTTCCGACGCTTATTGTCGTCTGGGTCGTGCTCTGCGGTGGTGCGGTTCTCAATTTGCTTTTGAACTCAGCCCGGATGGGCGGATCCGACGTCTTTGTCGAACTGGTGATTGCCTCCTGCATGGCGACCATTTCCGCTCTCTATTTCATGCACCTGCGCTACGACAATCTCTTCAATATGGTGGTGATGATTCTCGCCTTTCTTTTTGTGACGCTTTTCATCACCTGGTCCTCCATGGACGTGGTCAATTATCGCGATCAGCTTAATTCCGCTGAATAGCAAGCCATGATCAGCGCATACCCTGCTCAAAGCGCATCTCATGGCAGCGGCGGGCATACTGCGGCTCCATCGAAGACGAAATAGGACTGGCTTCACCCTGCCTGTTTCGTCGCCAAAGCCCCTGACGCAGCATACGCACGCAGGTACAGACGTCGGATGCCAGCTATAATCATACGGATAAGACGCTTCCGCGTTTCCCAGGGCCGGTCGGTTGCGCCGAGCGCTTAAAGGGGCAAAGATGGACACGTTGACCACCGATAAATCACCCGATTTTCCCGGCCGTCCGGGACGGAGACTGGGTGATTCTGATCCATTGCATGTTGCGGGGGCCGGCACACTGGGCATCAGCATACTCGTCGGGTCGCTGACGATTCTTTTCCTCTCCAGCCTGATCGCCTTCGTCTTCTATCGTTCGGGGTTCCTCAAATCAATTTCGATATCCCTGCCCGACGGTCTGTGGCTCAGTACCCTGATCTTGCTCGTGAGCTCCGTCACGATGCACCTTGCGAAAAAAAATATTACTCACGATCATGATCGCATCTGCGCCCATTGGCTCACCGCCACATTGGTTCTCGGCGTGGCCTTCCTCGCGATGCAGGTGGTGAATTGGCTGGCCCTCAATGGTCAGCTTCATCAGACCCAGCATGCCGTGAGTGCGATTTCATGGGTGGGCCAGTCCAAGTTGGGCGGCCTGAGCCGGGCTGATGCCGCGGTCGTGGAGCGCCATGTTCTGCTCGTGGCGTTTTATATGTTCACGATTCTCCATGCCCTACATGTGATTGCGGGCCTGATTCCACTGGGTGTGGTCAATATCAAGGCGTACAAAGGGAGATATTCTCGCAATTATCATCCGGGCATTCGATACATCAACATCTATTGGCATTTTCTCGATGCCATCTGGCTGGTGATTTTCGTTACGCTCCTTCTGACTTTTTAGCGGATGACCATCCCGATCCGATGGCATGAACTGAGAATAAACTTCTCCTCCGATTTCGATTCAATGACGACAACGCCAAATGGCTCTCGCAAGTTATGCTATCCCTTGGCGTGAATAAGTATCCAATCACGAAGTTGTAACATTTCTGCCCGCGTCGGGGAGCGTTGTAATGCGGAATGTTTTACGGATTCGACTTCTCTACCCGGTTGTTTGACAGTCGCCTCACCAGTGGGTTTGCGGCTTATTTCGGCAGAATTCGCGCCTTTCATGGCAGTCGGTTTGTCGCGCTGGGCATGTCTCGATTTTTCATTGCCGCTGCGACGACGGGACCCGGTCGATTTCCGCAGCTTCGCGTGGCTGTCCGGCACCGGCCACTCAAATATGATGCGATAGAGCTTCTTGCCAGCCGGTGGAATCACGGGATAAATGCGATGCAGTTCGGCCAAAAGTTCCGGCAAATCGCGAAAGCCGTCCGCTTGGGCATCGGTCTGCGTCAATTCGGAAATATCACGGATCAGATCAATACGCTTGATCAGCATCTTTCCCAGGCCGGGAGTGTAGCTGACTTGTCCTTCGCTGACGATGGGGCGCGTCCAGAAGCGCAGCGTCTGACGTTTTTTCCCCTCACGAACCAGATCGACAAGATGTTTTTTCAGCAGCAGCACGATATCAGGATAAACCGACAGACGGCGAATTTCTACGGGCCGGGGCGTTTGGGCAGATCGAGATCCACGACCAGCGCCATCACGCCGAATGCGGACATTGGACTCACGGGAGGCCCGCGGCGCGGATTCCTGCCGACCGGGCAAAAAAAAAACGCCGGACGGGATTCGTCCGGCGCTGGGAGACACATGAAAATAGGGGAGTATCAGCTTTCAAGGCCGCCGCGGTATTTACGCGGCCGTTCCGGCTCGGTTGCTTCGGGTTCATCGGCAGAGGAACCGCCCTGAACACGCTTGAGCGAAAGACCGATCTTGCGATCATCCATATCGACGCGAAGAATCTTGACTTCCAGCTCATCACCGAGCTTGACCATATCCTGCGGATTTTCCACCTTGTCTTCGGAGAGTTCGCTGATATGCAGCAGACCTTCCAAGCCCGGTTCCAATTCCAGAAATACCCCAAAATTGGTGATTTTGGTGACCTTGCCGCGGACAATCATGCCCGGACGGTAATTGGTCGGAATGGCGTGTATCCACGGGTCTTCGGTGAGTTGCTTCATGCCCAGTGCCACGCGGTTCTTGTCCTGATCCACGCTCAGCACCACGCACTGCACCACATCCCCCTTCTTGAGCTGCTCGCTCGGATGAGCGATCTTCTTCGTCCAGCTCATATCCGTTACGTGAAGCAGACCGTCGATGCCTTCCTCAATTTCAATAAATGCGCCGTAATTGGCCACATTTCGCACCTTGCCGGTGACAACCGTACCGGCCGGGTATTTGTCGGCCAGCACCGTCCACGGATTGGCTTCGGTCTGTTTGATGCCGAGGCTGATCTCCTGCTTGGCCTTATTGACTTCAAGAATGACCACATCAACCTCTTCACCGACGGAGAGCATTTCGCCTGGATGATTGATGCGCTTCGTCCAGCTCATTTCAGAAATATGCACCAACCCTTCCACACCCTCTTCGAGCTTCACAAAGGCGCCGTAAGTGGTGATGTTGGTCACCTGACCCTTGACGCGTGTACCCACTGGATATTTCTCGTCGGCATGTTCCCACGGAGAGGCATGTTTCTGCTTGAGGCCCAGCGCGATTTTTTCCTTTTCGCGGTCAATGCTGAGCACCATCACTTCCACTTCCTGTTCCAATTTCAATACATCGCTGGGTCGATTGACGCGGCCCCAGCTCATATCGGTAATGTGAAGCAGGCCATCGACACCGCCAAGATCGATAAACGCACCGAAATCTGCAAAGTTCTTCACAATGCCGTGGCGCAACTGGCCAACCTGCAGGTCGTCAAATACCTTCTGCTTGGCCTCAGAACGCTGGCGTTCCATGAATTTGCGTCGGCTGATGACGATATTGCGGCGTTCCAGATCGATTTTGAGAATTTCCGCCTCAACCACACGATTAATAAATTCGCCGATCTCGCCCGGACGTCGCACATCCACCTGCGATGCGGGCAGAAACACCGGCACGCCGATATCCACCAGCAGGCCGCCCTTGATCTTTTTGATCACCTTCCCGCTGACCGGATCCCCTTCCTTCTTGGTGTTGATGATGGTTTCCCATCCGCGGATACGGTCGGCTTTGCGTTTGGAAATCTGTACGAGGCCGTTTTCTGATTCCACCTGTTCAAGGAGCACGACGACTTCGTCCCCGACTTCAACATCGCCGGGGTTGTCGAATTCGCGAGCCAGCGACAGGACGCCTTCACTCTTGAGTCCGATTTCCAGAATGACATCGTCACCCCGGATATTGACGATTTTGCCCGTCAGCAGTGAACCGTTGGCAAAAGTTTTGCCGGAATTTTCCAGCATGGTGTCGATGTTGACATCTCCACCTTCGTAGAGGTCTTTGATCTGGTCGTTGCCGCTCTGGCTGTCAAGACCGAGTTCCTTGAGAAGTGCGTGATTTACCATAAGAAATAATTACCTTTCCTCGCCGCCTGCGTTTCGCGCCGCTTTACACCGAACTGGGTTTCAATGGGTCGAATGGCAAATGGGATGGAAAAAAGTCGCCTCGGATATTTCCAGCGGCTTACGTCAGCCGCCGTAACTGCACCGAAACTTCGCAGCTATCAAAGCCAGGTCCCCAGCTCAGGATAGATACAGCAGTATATATGAATGCCGCCGGGAAGCAAGTCCCGGAGTGTGACCCCTCGGATATGGGATCGCCGGTCCGGGCTATCGCTTGCCGCATGTTGGCTCGGATCTCGTACCTTTGAGTCAAAGTGTCACAAGGGGCGTCAATTAAACCGCTGATCTGATCGTTAGTGGGAAATGCTGCAAGCGTTCCGCATGTCAGCATGGCCCACAACGCCAGCCCGGTTGCCGCCAAAACGAATTTGCGGCCGACACGCGGGCCGCTGCCGCATAGCCACCCGATCAACGGACTTTCCACGTATTTCCTGCTTCTCATTGATCAATTGAACGACATCACCAATACTTTGAATATGCCATACTTTCCAGTTTTCGAGCAGAGATTTCAGATACTAAAATCTGATTCCCCGTTATGACGCGGAAAATCGTTAATTCCAAAGGTGGATTCGGCAGAAACGGGTTCACATCTGAAAGTTCAGATTTCAAACGATCACATCGCATCATCGAGGAATTGGGCGATGAGGGGCTCGAACCCCCGACATCCGCGGTGTAAACACGGCGCTCTAACCAACTGAGCTAATCGCCCGTTCGATCGCTCATCGCGATCTAGCCACGGCGAATTCTAACGGTAAAGCCCGCTGCTCACAATGAACGCGCCCTTCAACAGGCGTGAATTTCCGGTCCGATCTCGCGTTGTTCATGGATGGCGTATAGCCCTCAGGCTCCCGAAAATTTCAAACCCATCGGCGGCAAAACGCATAAGATGACATGGCGGCCGGTGCGGCAACGGTATTGTCAAGCGGGCCGCGATGCGTTATCAACGCATACAGTAGAGGAGAACGCTATGCGCCGTATGATCACGATCTTCTGTCTCTTCGCCCTGGCGTGCTGCCCGACGGCATGGGGATGGCGGCCGGTCTTCAATCCGAAAAATCTGCGCGACACCATTACCGTGCAGATCGTCAAACATTGCCGCCCCGCCATCGTCAGCATTACCGCTCATCGCCTGATTCGGCAGGAAGTTAATCCATTTGGAAGCATGTTTCCCCTGCCGATGGGAATGGGAACCGTTGAGGAGGAG
>DAHWIP010000145.1:0-5596 GCA_027344975.1 Phycisphaerae bacterium | reverse complement strand
GCTAAAATTCGCATGCGGGGCTTTGCTCATCGCTTTGGCGGCCTGGAACAGGCATTCCTGGCAGACGACTGCCTGAGGATATTCTGCCGTTGACCAGCGCGGCAGCGAACCGGGAATGTTAATGCGCAAGCACAGCGTGCATTGGTATTTATCTCCATGGGTTGTTGCCTCATTAAGGGCCTTTTTCAGGCAATTCAGGCAGATGACCGACCCGTGATGCCCCTCCACCATCGCCGCCTCACCATCCCATGCGGTATGGCAGAAGTCGCATAGGATCGATACGCCCTCGTCGTGATATTCCTGCATTTCTTCACATCCACTGTAAAAACGGTCGCAGCTATGCTAGCATGGATGCAAGCTGGAGGAAATGCTTTGACAGCGACGAATACATTTTTGACGACGTTGGTGAGCCCGGAAGCCGTTTTACTCGAAACCGAGGCGGATTTTGCAGTGATCCCTGCGGACGACGGGCAGATGGGTATTCTCAAAAATCGCGCCCCGGTCGTGACTCGGCTCACCCCCGGCATCTTGAAGATTGAAACGCCCGGTGGCGTGTACCGCTACTTCGTTGGCGGCGGATACGCCCAGTTGAAAAATAACCGGCTGACCGTCATGGCCGAAGAGGCACTCCCCGAAGAAGCCATCAATGCCGACCGGGTGGCGGCCGAGGAATCGCGTTTAAGCCAGACCCGAGCCGATGATCTGCAGGCCGTGAAGATGGTGCAACTGCGCATCAGTGCGATGCGAAATCTCATGGCCGGCGAATGAGGCTCTCCGACTGCGACGGGGATTCGGTTTGAATTCGCATCCCGTATTATAATGATGACGGCGCAGGATGCGGGACCGATTGGAACCAACGTTGACGCCCGCAGTACGGGATGTTAGCTTGCGCCATGGCAACAGGACGTTGTCAACGCGAATCGTTATCGCAAGGAGTGTGACATGCACGTGAGAACTGAAATGAAACGGACTCTGATTTTATTGGCGGCAGTGGCGGGAATGGCAGTTGGCACCGCGTGGGTTCAGGCCCAATCCGACAATGCCCCGCCTGTCACCATACCGCCGGGTAATGCGGCGCCGACTACGCAACCATCCGGAAATTCCACCACGGCACCGGTCACCGCTCCCGGCACAGCACCGGCAAGCATGCCGGCTGGCGGCACCAATTCATCCGGCACAGCAGGATCAAGCAGCGGCACCGCCGGTTCGTCAAGCGGAACAGCGGGCAGCAGTGCATCGGGCAGCGGCTCGTCGGCACCCGCAGGCGGCAAGCACTCTCATTCACACCTTAAGCCGTCGAAGCATCGCAAGGCCCACCGGCATGGCAGCAGTGGAAACTCCGCCTCATTGTCTTCATTTATCGGCGAGGTTTCCGCCACCAACGTGAATGTCCGCAGCGGCCCAGGATTGCGATATTACATCGTGGGGCAACTGAACAAGGGGGCGCTCGTCAACGTGGTGAAAACCGCCAAAGGCTGGGATGTTATTTCGGCTCCGGCCGGTGCACGGTGCTATGTCGCCAAACAATACGTCAAACTCAACAGCACCGGTGATCGCGGCACGATCACGTCTCGATTTGTCAATCTGCGGGCCGCCAGCGCCCTGACGCCGGCGAGTGATTACGCCGTGGTCGGCCTGGCTCGGCGCGGGCAGCGGGTGTCGGTTGTCGGCCAATCGGGCATGTTCGATATCATCCGGGCGCCCATGCATACGCACTTTTATGTTTATGCTTCTTTTGTGAAACCCGCGCCCGCCGGCAGCACCTACATCAGCCCGCAGTTGCAGATGCCCCCGAATTTTGCGGGTGTAACCGTTGCCGGCTTGGCGCCCTCCTCCGCACAGAACGCAGGGGCGTCCGCTTCTGTTCCGCCAGCAAATGGGGCGGCATCATCAGCAGCCAATGCACCGGCAGTGCCGGCTCCCGTATCTGGGGCTTCGCCACCAGCCGTCGCACCTGCAAATAATGGCAGCACACCAGCGGCTGTCACACCGGCACCGATTGTTCCGGCAGGTATTAAACCGGCCCCCACATATAATCCCAAGGCGTATCGCCAGTTTTCAAAACTCGATAAGGCTCTGCTGGTGCAGTTCAAAAAGCCGCTGATGGATCGCAAACTTGCGAAGCTCCAAAAAGGGTTCAAAGCCCTTTTGCAGGAGAAGCATCTTCCCGGCTCCATTCGTTCGGCCGCCAAGTTGCGCCTCAAGGAAATCAAACGAATGATCGCCATCCAAAAGCTGGCCGCGGCTCCTGTCGCTTCAACCCCCATCACGGCAACGATCGCTCCCTATCAGCAGCAGTGGGAACAGTCGAAAAAAATATTGGAAAAGAGCATCGCCACGGCGCCGTTTCTGGCCCGAGGCCTGCTGGAAACCAGCCACACCACGCATCAATATGCCCTGCTGAATCCGTACAACGGCCGGGTTGTGGCGTACGTCCAGCCGCCAAAGGATATGGACCTTTCCAAACTGATCGGTTCTTATGTCGGGATCAAGGGGTTGGTGGTCAGCAAGACGGGGGCCTTTATTCGCGTCATCAAGCCGAATTCGGCAACGCTGCTGCCCAATCCGAAACCCTGACGCACGGATCGCACGATCTGGATGAAACCGTTGATGAGGCGGAGCATCTACTCGATGCGACGGCGTTTTTTCAGTCCCGACGGCATCCATCGTCGGCGTAGACCCCGCAGGAGTTTTGCCATTGTCAGCGGATATTCACTCCCAATCAAAATTTAATCCGGCAGATATCATCGCGGAAAGATGCAGGGCAGTTGATGCCTCCGGCATTCGCAGGGTTTTCGACATGGCCGCCACCATGAAAGACCCGGTCAATCTCTCCATCGGTCAGCCCGATTTTGATGTTCCGGACGCCATCAAGCGGCGGGCAATTGAAGCCATCGAGCATGGTCGCAATCGTTACACCCCAACACAGGGCATTGCCGATCTGGTCAAGCCCATTCGGCAGCAGGTTGAGCGGGATACCGGGTGGAAAGACCCGGGCGTGATGATCCTTTCCGGTACCTCCGGCGGAATCATGCTCTCGATGTTTGCCTGTCTGAATCCCGGCGATGAGGTGATTTTTCTCGATCCCTATTTTGTCATGTATCACCATCTCCCCAAACTCGTCGGGGCAGTTCCTGTCAGTGTGGACAGCTATCCCGATTTCCGTCTTGACGCGGCAAAGATCGAATCCGCCATCACCCCCCGCACCCGGATGCTCATCATCTGTTCGCCCAACAACCCCACCGGCATGGCCTATACCCAGGCGGAATTGCGGGCGACGGCTGACGTGGCGAAGCGGCACGGGCTGCTGGTGCTCAGCGATGAAATCTACGATGCGTTCTGCTATCAGCCGCATGTGAGTATCGCCTCGATGCTGCCGGATCAATGTATTCTGCTCAAGGGGTATTCCAAAACGTACGCGATGACCGGCTGGCGGCTCGGCTATGCCGCAGGGCCGCGGGCGATTATCGAGCAGATGATCAAACTGCAGCAATACACATTTGTCTGTGCTCCTTCACCGGCGCAATATGCGGCGCTGGAACTGTTGCACTCCGGAACCGTGGACATGACGGCCCACATTGATGAATACCGTCGCCGGAGGGATCGCCTGATTGAAGGCATCGGCGATCTGTATCCGGTGGGCGATCCGCGGGGGGCTTTTTATCTCTTCGCCCGTGCGCCGGGGAGCTGGTCGGGCACCGAACTGGTGCAGCGGGCAGTCAATAAAAATTTACTTCTTATTCCCGGCTCTGTGTTCAGTGCCCGCGATACTCATTTCCGCATCAGTTACGCCGCATCGCGGGAGCATATTGAAAAGGGCATCGAAATCCTGCGCGCTCTGGCGCAGGAAGCCGGGGTGCGGTGACCACCATGGGCAGCATCTGGTCGATCATCGGACAGACTCGCGCCCTGACGCAGCTCCAGCGGGTCCTGGGGTCGGAACGCCTCGCCTCCACGTGGATATTTCACGGGCCGATGGGGGTTGGCAAATTCCGCACCGCGCTGGCGTTTGCCAAATGCGGTCTGTGCTCTGCGCCCTGCCGCCGGGCCAACGCCGGTGAGCACGCCCTTCCAACCCTGCCTGGCGACTTTGAACTGATCGAGCCGTGCGGCGAATGTCCCTCCTGCCGCGCCTGCGATGCTCAGTTGCACCCGGACCTGCATGTGATCAATCGGCAGCTCGGCAGCGTGTATGACCGGGGCGGAAAATCAAGACGCACCACGCTGGGCATTGATATCATCCGCGGCGAAATGATCGGCGATGATTCCCCGGATCACCGGGTTGAGAGCAAACTCTACAAACATTCGCAGATGGGCCGGGGCAAATGGTTTATTATTGACGAAGCCGATCTCATGCAGCCCGTGGCCCAGAACGCGCTGCTCAAGGCGCTTGAGGAGCCGCCGCCGCGTACCTACATCGTCATGTGCACCGGCAGCGTGGGGGATATGCTCTCCACCATCCGCAGCCGGTCGCAGCAGGTTGCCTTTGAACCACTGCCGACGGATGTTATCGTTCACCGCCTGATGGAAGACGGTTTTTCTGCCGGTGATGCAGGATTGCTTGCCCGCCTTTCTGAAAACAGTCTCGGGCGCATCATGTCATGGCTGCCGGCGGCACCGGCAGCGGGGGTTGGGAAAAAGTCCGCCAAACCGGCGACGGATGGAAATATACTGCGCGTGGCACATCGTGTTTCCCAGGCGATGGATCATCTGCTGTTGGGGCAGGCCGGCGCCGGCGATCTGGCGCAAGTCGTCAATGACGGAGCGGCCATGATGGCAGAAGTGTTTTTAAGCCACGATCCGACCGCCAGCAAGGATCGCTCGACACGCGATGGCGGCATGGTGACCTTTGCCCTGATTGAAATGTGGCTTTGCGACCGCCTTCGATCTGCAGTGGGCCGACCCGTGGAATTTACGCTCCCCTCAACGGCAGGGGCTATGGAATTGGACCAAGTTCGGGCCTGCATGGAAATATGCTCGCAGGCGGCTGCCCAGCTTGATGCCAACGTCCATCAACCCACAGCTGTGATGAATGCCTGCACCGCGATGGAGGCGGTGATTCGGGGTGTGGCATAATTGCCGACGGGCAGACGGGGTTGTGGTGGCAAGCCGATCAGAACAGGCGCAGCTGTTCGCCCGGCAGGACGGGCCGTGCAACGGGCTTAAGCCAATCGGTGCGTTCAAACGGATGAGATAAAGTCAGACGGCATCCGATCCGCTCATCCGACGAAAAAAGGCGCGTGACGATTTCCGGACAGTTGCATTGACGTGAACGGTGCAGCAACACCACATGCGCCGGCAGTCGGCCCGATCCGCTCTGGGCTGTCGTGGTATCGAATATCGCCTGCACCAATGCAAATGCTTCGGCGTTGGATAAATGGCCCGCTCCCCCCATGATCCGCTGCTTGAGACGTTGCGGGCGGAGCGATCCAAGCTGCATATCCGGATCATAATTACTCTCGATGGCCAGTATGCTGCATCCCAGAAAGAACTCAATGAGCTGCTTCGGGGCACGCCCCATATCCGTAGCGTAGGCAAGCCGATGCGAGCCGCAGGCTATCCGATAGGCGTGGCTTCCCTGTTTATCGTGCGCCAG
>DAHWIP010000144.1:0-5605 GCA_027344975.1 Phycisphaerae bacterium | reverse complement strand
TACTGATAATACTGATAATACTGATAATACTGATACCGCTTGCAGACACATTGCTGTGATTCCAGGGTGTAACCCAGTTGAGACCGTGGAAAGCAGATCTTTTTTCCTGGCCTCTCCCCGAGCACGGTGGGAAAAAATTAGGAGTCGGCCCGGCGGCCCAAGTACCCACCCCGAAATTAAATATTGCCATCGGTGGGAATGCCGCCACTCCGAACGTTTGTGCGACAGCAGCGGCGGAACCCGGTAGCGGGCCGGAGCAGGCGGATTTCAACGTTTTTCGGCAAAATACGCTTTGCGCGGTACGCATAGATCTCTGCGCTGTACAAAGTGGCGAAGGAAGATGGTGGAGTATACAATGCCCTCGTTGATCGCTGTCCCCCGAATGTCGCAACGCCACAATTTGCGGAATGGGGAGGGATCAATAAAGCAGCGGGTGGGAGCAAAAGAACGCGCATTGCGGTTACGACACCGCGGGTAATGTCTGCGGCGGGAGTTAACCTCGGTTACGTCGCATATATGCGTTTGCCCGCCGCGTTAAGGCTTCGCGTGGCGGGCTTTTGTCGTCATAAACTGACGCTTGCACAAGTGTTAAATCCCAAGGCCCGGGTATTAAAAGGCCGTCGTCAACACAGTGCGGGTCGGACAAGGCTTGGCATGGGTGCCGTCGCGTCCAGACCTTTCTGGTCGTGATTTCGTTGCAACGCGCCCAGAAAAGGAGTATTTCCATGAAATTGGTAGCTGCTGCCGTTCTGAGTCTGCTTCCAACGGCCCTGGGCAAGGTTGCGGCCACCCCGGCTGCAAAAATTCTGCACGGGCAGGCGGCTGTATCCGCCGTGGAAAAGTGCTTGCTGCCGTTCGTAGAACAGTACCGATTAATCGACAGCATCCACTTTACCGCCGTAATCAACGGGGATTCCACGGAGCTCACTGCGACCGGTAGCCGCAACCTGACCCTTTCGGGGCGATACCGATTCTGGGCGGCAGGCGATGACTACCGGCTGAACTGGCGAGTGCTTCGCAGCAGCTATCAGCCCCTGATCCATGAGCTCTTTGCGTACGACGGCACGCGTTACCAGGCGATGGTTCGCGGCGGCCCGCAAGCTATGTTGGTGATTCGCAGGCATCGGCCGACGGGATTCTTTGGACCGGGCGAACCCAACCCGATACTGGCCCCGATTTTTAATCTCCTTCAGCGCGCAACAAAGCGCCAGCCGGGAAATTGGTTGGATTATTGGCGCGTGCGCCACCATCCCGGACAGGTTGCTCACCTGCCGGAGCAAATCGCCGTGCGTTCGTTCAGGTACACGCGCACCGGCGCGTATTTCGATTGCTACCCAAAGCACCTGCGCTACCCGAAAAAGTGGAACCTTAAGTCCAAAATCCCGGTCTGGTTTCGGCCCGGCGGCCATTGCGTTATGCGATATGTGTTGCAGCGCCGTGGCCGCGTTTATCTCCCAATCGCCGTGTATGCCCCGCCACAGGTTGGCGGCAATCCCGTGGCTGCCGAAGGATCCCGGTATTCGTACGGTGCGTTCGCCATCGGCCACAGGATGATCTACTTAGCTACCAAGGCGGAGCATTTCCGAAACGGGCGGTGGCGCACCAAAATGCTGATCTCGCGAATATCACTGGATGGACGAATAAACCCCAGTGTTTTCACCATTAATTATCACCGGGCGCAGCTTTTCCGAGAGAATGGCCGGGCCGTGCCGCTGTCGAGGGGAAAAATTCTCCCCGCCCAAGTGCGGAACCTCGGGCCGCGTTAATTCGCCGGCCTGGTATTGAGGAAGCAGGATTTTTTAGCGAGGTATAACGTGCGGGTATATTTCTTACATAAATTGGCGGCAGTAATTCTATCGATCCCTCCTTTCGTGGCTGTGGGCCAAGCCAGGGCGCTGCCGCCGTCAGCCGACGCGTCTACGCAAACGATCAGCCTAGGGGCGCGGTTACCGGGCCGGGTAATCCCGCGGACGCTCAGGATCAGGAATACCGCAAATCAGCCATTGCATTTCTCGTTGTTGAGAACCTCCTGTGGCTGCCTTTCCGCCAAGGTGGCCCCGACAACGGTAGCCCCCGGAGCATTGGCAACATTGTCGCTACGGATTGTCACGCACGAACTGCCCGGTCCGTCACAGGTTTCGGCCGTCCTGGTGGGCAACGAGGGCACAGCCCGGCACGTATGGCAGTATTCTGTAACATACACGGTCAGGCGGATGATACAGGTGTTTCCGCCCGGCCCTCGTTTCGGCTCGCCAGTGGCTATCGATCTTGGAATCATCAAGCAGCGTGCGCTTGGTAGGCCAATAACTCTCAGCGTGGTGCGGGGTGGTTTTCCCGCACGCTGGGACACGCTGTTGTGCCGGGTCGTTAATCGGGCTGGGGCGGTCAGTGTCCGGAAACTGCGGCCGGGCCGATGGAGCCTCCGCTTGAGTATTATCGATCATCGTCTCTTGGGCACACAGTCGTTCCCGTTGCGATTCACTTTCCTGGACCACGGCAAACCTCTGGCCTACCACCTCACCGAACCCGTCGTGTTTACGGCCACCGGCGCTTTATCGCTTGTTCCATCGAGTCTGCTTGTGGGAACCCTTAAGCCGGACGAAAAGTTCCACGCTATGATCAAGCTCTGGTCACGGGATGCCTCCATAATTCCCAGGTTCTTAAGCGCTGAGTCAACGGCGAAACAAATGACGACCTCAATTACAAACGGTGGCCGGGGCGTTGCCGTACCCTTTATCCCAGGTCAGAACCGGGGCCCGATATCGGGTGAAATACAATTTAAGGTTCAGTACGGCTCAAAAGTGGTTAACTTGCATGGTGACTATTTTGCGTATGTACTCAAGCGGCATGGAGAGCCGATTCCCAGGCAGATGCCCCGTTGAGAGGCGTTGCCCCGTGGCCAAAATTTGGAGAAAAAGCTTGTCCCTATTAAAAATATTGCTATCCGGGGCGTCGGCACCGTCCGGGCCAACAACCCGGCGTGATATTCCGCGCCGCGTCGCTAGAATGGCTCCGAAGGTAAGTGGGTACGTGCTCTTTTCGGCAGCGGTGTTGAAAACCCGGCAGTTTGCGGAGCCGCCGTACCCGGCTATGGCCCCGCACGGCGGTACATGGTTCGAAACCATGTTGACCGCCTGGGAAATATTCCTCGGCCTCTGGCTTATCAGCGGGGCGTTGCCCGTGGCGGCGCGGCGTGTTGCGATTGGCTGTTTCAGCTTATTTGGCATTTACGCGTTTTATGAAGCGCTCGCCGGAAAGGCTGATTGCGGGTGCTTCGGGCAGGTGCGGGTGAACCCGTGGTTTACATTTATTCTTGACGTTTCAGTTGTGCTGGCGCTGACGTTCCTTGGAAAACCCCGAACTCAAAAGGCTGGTCCTTCCCAATGGGCACAACGCAAATGGCCAGTGGCCGCTGCGGCGGAAAGACTGTGCTTTAAGGAGTGAAACATGCGATCTCCCATACTGTTTTTAACCCTTGCCGTATTTCTCCTTCCGGCATGCGTTTCGCCGCCGGCAGTGTCGGCGAGTCTCCGGCAGGGAGCGGTTCCGAGAGGGCGCTCTTGGTCCGCGAGGTTGCAGGGAATGCTCGGGCTTCCAGCAGGGAGGGTAAACTACTTAACTGCGTACGGAAGTTTGATGAAATTTCTCTATGGCCGAAACGGTATATGGCTCAACCGCGAAAAGGTTCCGGATTCTAGCGCCGCGCTAAGGCTGGTGATGGAGAACGCTCGCGCGCGGGGATACTTCCTGGCCGTCGCGCGCGACGTTACTGTCAGGGGCGTGCCGCCCGTCCTGCTTCGCGATCGAATACTCCACAGCCTGACACTTTCTGGTACCGCAGTGAAGGCAAGCGTGCCGGGATGGGAGTACTTTACGGTTACGCACCGCATGGTGTTGGCATACATGTATGAGCATCGCGCGGCCCAGCTCGCCCGCGCAGGCCACCGCTCTAGGGCGGCGCGTTACCTGAAAACGTTCTTGTTTCTGTGGTCACAAGAGGATGCCGCATTTTCCCCGTTGAGTTGGCTCGGCGTGAACCCGAAACGCATAGAGAGCCTTGGGATCGCGCGAACCATTGGGGCCCGTTTCCCTCCACTTTGCCACGCTGAGTTGGCCGGGTTTAAAAGGCGGCAGGAGCCGGGGCTGAACCTCGCGTCGCTCGTTATTAAGGAGATTAAGCCGGATGTGCCACTGCCCCGCTCGTTTCCGGAATCGTTCGTTAGGCTTTTCAAGGCGGCCTTCAGAGCGGTGTCTGGCCACATGGCCGAGCAATATTCGCTACTACAAGGCCTGCGGGACTACCGTCGGCAACTTGCGCTGGCCGGACACCATGGAGGGGTGCAAAGAATAGGTGCGATTCTTCGGGCGTGGCTCAAAACCTCGATCAAAGGTCTCGTGCTCGGCACCGCCAAGCGAGGGGCTCTTTTGCGTTGGACGCGGGAGGCGTTGTTTTAGCGGGGGCAAAAAAGAACGTTACATGGGGTATGTTCCGAGTTTCCGATGGATTGGAGTAGGTAATGTTGAGTGGACGCCTCGGATTGGTATGGCAGCGAGCCCCCGCGATCGCGACCGGAGCGGTGCTTATCTTGGCCGCGGTTACGAAGGGGCTTTTTCCGCCCGGAGGTGTGACGATGTTTGGCAGGCTCCTCGCGGCACACCCGTTGTTCGCGCACGGAATGATCGGATTGGAAGCCATCTTAGGCATATTTTTGATTTTCGGCTGGCGTAGTGAGGTTGCATCGATCGCGGCGGTGCTCCTGCTGGCAGTTTTCTCCGGGGCCATCGTCCACGATATGCTGCAGCATTACCCTATTCCGTGCGGCTGCTTCGGCAGGGCGTGGCAGCATGCTCACGAACCATCGGCAATATACCGCGGGCTGGCGATCGCGCTTGTCCGCAACGCTTTGCTGGTGCTGGCCGTGGGGTATGTTTTTCTAACGTCGGGGCCTCACCCAATTGGCACCGCCGAGGCAACGCCGGCAATGGCCTCCGTCACGGGAGGCCCCACGGCGCGCGACGACGGACCGGCGTGCAAAGGATGAATCGGGTAAGCAGGGGATTTATTATGCGGGACCGGCTGAAATGCACATGTGTCTTTGGGGTGGTTTCATTGTTGGCCGCGTCCTCCGCTGCCCCGGCATTGTATGCCGCGAATATGAAGCCGGTGCATGCGAAAATCAATGCCGCCTTGGCTTCGGGGAATGCGGCACAGCGGGCGAGTGCAGTGCGGCAGATTGCCGCCGTGCTGCGGCAGGGCACGCACTATGCTTGCCCAACCCGCCTGCGCTATAACTGGCTGCCGGCGTTGATGAATGACAAGGACTACCCAGCGGCGGCGAAATTGGCGCGACTGGGGATTCTGCTGAATCCGAGCCAAACCTCCAATGTGGTGGCATACCAGGAATACCGCGTGCAGGCCCTGCTCGCGATGGGAAAGGCCAACGCCGCGCTGCGCAATGCCAAAAGTCTGTTCGATGTCTGCACGATGCCGCGAACCGCCAACGCTGTGTTATTGCTGGCCAAATGTCTGCGGGCACAAGGGCCGGACGGTGTAAAGCGGGAGGCTCAGTTCCGGCGGCAGCAGCTTTCAGGGGAAAATATGCCG
>DAHWIP010000143.1:0-5617 GCA_027344975.1 Phycisphaerae bacterium | reverse complement strand
GAGATCAAGAGCGCCTACCGCAAGGCAGCCATTGCGCATCACCCGGATCGCAACCCGGGAAACGCCGAAGCGGAAGTTCGCTTCAAGGAATGTGCTGAAGCCTATGAAGTACTTTCCGACCCGGAAAAGCGAGCCCGTTACGATCAGTTCGGTCATGACGGTCTCCAGGGCGCCGCGGTGCATGATTATTCGCACATGCAGTACACCGACATCTTTTCGATGTTCAACGACATCTTCGGCGGGATGGGGGGTGGCGGCGGGGCGAGGCACGAAGGGCCGAGTCGGGGCTTTGACCTGGAAACCCAGATTTCCCTCACCCTCAAGGAGGTTCAGACCGGGGCCGAAAAAGAGGTGGAATTTACCCGGCACGATAACTGCCAGACCTGCGGCGGCTCCGGTGCCAAGCCCGGTACCAAAAAGAAAATCTGCACCACCTGCGGCGGGCGCGGTCAGGTGGTCCAGCGCGGTTTCGGCGGCATATTCTCCATGGTGACCGACTGCCCCAAATGCAGCGGGCAGGGGGCGACCATCGACAAACCGTGCACCGACTGCCATGGGAGCGGGCGGACGCTGCTGAAGCGGAAAATCTCCGTCAAAATTCCCGCCGGCATCCATGACGGCCAGGCGGTGCGCGTACGGGGAGAAGGGGAGCCGGGGGATGAAGGGGGGCCGCACGGGGATCTTCATGTGTATGTACGTGTGGCGCCGCACTCATTTTTCCAGCGCGACAAAAATCATCTCTATCTGGACGTGCCGATCAGCATGGTACAGGCGGCGCTGGGGGCGGAAATTGAACTCCCCACGCTCACCGGCAAAACCACGCTTCACATTCCACCCGGAACTCAGCCGGGCGAACTCTTACGCGCCAAGGGACTGGGCCTGCCGGATGTTCATGGCGGACGGACCGGCGATATCATCGCACGGATCATGGTGGAAGTGCCCCGGAAGCTGGGCAAGACGCAGGAACAGTTGCTGCGGCAGTATGCACAAATTGAAGATGAGGCGGTTCTGCCGGCACGTAAAAACTTCTTTGAAAAAATGCGCGATTATGTCGTGGGCGATCATTCATCAACATCAGACGCCAAGTCGTAGGCCAAAACAATATCAGGGGTAAAACAATGACGGAAAACAAATCAAAACAAACCGAAGAAACGCCGGATTACGAATCTGCCGAGGCCTCCACTCAGGCTGGCGGGGATGCCGATACGGAAGCCTCAGCATCGGATAACCGACGGGAAGTGGATGAACTCCGGGCAAGTGTCGCCCGGTGGCAGGCGGATTATGAAAATCTGCGGCGACGGTCGGCCCGGGAACTGCTGGAATCACGGCAGGCGGCTGAGGCGGATTTCGCCAAGACGCTCCTGTCGGTGCTGGATCACTTTGAACTGGCGCTCTCGGTTGATCCGCTTCAGGTTGATGCCAAGAGCATTCTCGACGGCGTGAAAATTACCTATGACGAACTAATCAAAATCCTGCAGAAACGCGGGATCGAAGCATTTGATCCGATCGGGGAGCCGTTTGATCCGTTCCGCCACGAGGCGATTGCCATCGAGCCGACGGATAAAATGCCGCCCCAGACCGTCATTCAGACGCTGCAGCGCGGATATCGGTGCGGCGACCGTGTGCTTCGGTCGGCGAAGGTGAAGGTATCGGCGGCGATGTCGTAAATCGGTACTGCCGCGGTTTATAGTGGAAGATTAATATATGCCGACATATGAATATCAATGCAAGGCCTGTGGAAATAGATTCGAGGCGTTTCAATCCATCTCCGCCAAGCCGATTAAAAAATGCCCCGCGTGCGGTAAAAATACCGTGCAGCGGCTGATCTCCGCCGGTGCGGGGATTATTTTCAAAGGCAGCGGATTCTACGAGACCGATTATCGGTCGGAAAGCTACAAGTCCGCAGCCAAAAAAGAATCTCCCTCCACTGAAACGGCCAAACCCGCCGCCGACGGAAAAAATAATTCCGCCCCGGCCGCCCCCGCTGCTTCCGCCGCCGCTTCGGCGACACCGCCGGCCGCCCCGGCGGCTGAGAGCAAACCGGCGCCTTCGGCGAAAAAATCGGGTAAATCAAAATCGTGAGTCCCGCCATGACCGACTCCAATGTGCCGCTGCGACCTCGCTGTCCAATCTGCAAGAAGGCTGCGGCTTCGCCGAATGAGGATGTTTTTCCGTTCTGCAGCGATCGGTGCCGGCTGATTGATCTGGGGCGCTGGATGGATGGAACGTACATGACCTCGCGCCCCATGGACCCCACCGATGAGCAGGACCCGGATCGGAAGTGACGGGTATCCGCGGCTCAGCGGGAGCGCTCAAGCCACCTGAAATTTTTGAATAGCCGCTTCCCTCGCCTTGCCATGATCGACAATCGGAGCCGGATAATCACGGCCGATGACGCAGCCGCATTCCCGCTGCAGCGATATCGGCATGATCCACGGTTCGTGGATGAACTGGGTCGGCACACGGGCAAGCTCCGGCAGCATGGACCGGACAAAATCTCCCTGCGAGTCGTAGCGCTGGGCCTGAAGAATCGGGTTCATGATGCGGAAATAGGGGGCGGCATCGGTGCCCGTGCCCGCACTCCACTGCCAGCCGCCGACATTACTCGCCTGATCATAGTCCATGAGCCGCCGCATGAAACAGCGTTCTCCGATCCGCCAATCGGTGTCGAGGTCTTTGGTGAGAAACATGGCGGTAATCATGCGCAGGCGGTTGTGCATGAGGCCGGTGGTTTGAAGTTGCCGGACGGCGGCGTCCACGATGGGGTAGCCGGTTTGGCCCTGCATCCAGGCTTGGATGTGTTCGTCGGGATTGCTCCACGTGAGGTGGCTGTAGCGCTGTTGAAACGCCTGCCCGACAGTATGGGGAAAGTGGAACAGAACCATTTTGTAAAATTCCCGCCAGATCAATTCAGAGAGCCAATGTTCCGCCCCGCCACAACCCCGCAGAGCTCCCTGCTGCACCGCCGCCCGTACACACTGACGGATCGAAACCGTTCCGGCGCTGAGGTGGCTGGATTGCGCCGAGGTCCCTTGAATCGCGGGATAGTCGCGATCTTTTTTATAATATCCCACCCGGTGCCGGATAAATTCGCTCAGCATGGCGCTTCCTCCGGCCTCGCCAGCCGCAATCGGCAGGGTAACTTTGGGATATCCCAGCGATTCGGCGCTCGGGACCGAATCGGACGGCATCGGATGGCGATGCGATATTTTCGGCAGGCCGGCGTCCTCGGCATGCTCGGGCGTGAATTTGGCCAACCACGCCTTTTTGTACGGGGTAAAGACCGTGTAAGCGCTCTGGCTGCCGGTGAGGACTTCAAATTCCTCAAAGATCACCGCATCTTTCACGCCGGCAATTTCGATGCCGCACTTGGCCGCCTCACGGGCCAGACGTCGATCCATGGCCAACTGCTGCGGTTCATAATCTTTATTAAATGTAATCAGCCCGGCATGCGCTTCCCGGGCCAGAGTTAATATCGACTTCACCGGGTCGTCGGAACGTAATATCCGCAGCGGAATATGGTGCCGGGCGAGAGTCGTGGCCAGTTCACGCAGGCTCTCAAGCCAGAAGGTTGCCTGAAAGGCGCCGGTCTTTTCCGCATCGGCCGGAAACCAGCGGTTATCGATGACGAAGACCCCGATCACGGCGCCGGCTCTGCGGGCGGCCAACTGCAAACCGTTGTTGTCATGGATGCGCAGGTCCCGACGGAACCAATGAATGGCGTTTTCCAAGCGAATCTGCTCCTGGCTGCGGATGGTGCACCGACTATTTTAGCCATCAAAAATGCCGGCGGCTGCAGTCGTTGAAGTCACGCGTTCAGGCCTGGATTTCCGTCGCAATCCAGCCACCTCCGGACTGATACCGAAAGATGGCGTTACCTGCGGTCGGATCGATGGATCGAAGATGAATCCACCCGTTGTCCAGCAACGTCCGCACCGTGGCATGCTTTTCGATCACCTGCGAAATGGCGGATCGAGGAGCGGCGATCAGCACCAGCAGACGCAGCGGATCATGCCGCCATTGGATCCCGTCATGGAGCGATTCGATCGGCAGGCCGATCTGCAGATCGCCGGCATTCCCGAGGCATACCCCGTGCATGCCCACCACGTTATGAAGCGTCTTGGTGCCGGCGCCAAGTTTTCCCGGGCAGACGGTCGAGGCGTAATACTGCATGTTGATCCAGTGGGCGACCACCATCGGAGCGGTCATGATCAGCGTCAGGATGGACAGCTCCTTATCCTGCCGCCAATCGTAATCGTGCAGGAATGTGCGCCCCTCCAGATTGATTCCGCGTGTAAGATGCCGCGGGGCGGCAATGAATGCCGCATTTCCAGCCAGACCCCATTCCGGCCGCACCTGAGACCAGTCCGCAGCCCGCTGCCTGGCAGCTTCCGAAAGATTGTCGGCCGACTGTGGGCTCATTTCCGCCTCCAGAGCCGCCTTTTCCTTTCGCACCCGTTCTCCCGCATCCGCGAGATGGTGCTGCAATTGGGCCACCTCTTTCAGATGACTCGCAGGAACCTGCTCGAGATCGTAAATGGTCACCTCGTCGGTGGTGGTATTGTGTTCGCCGGCCAGGAACCATGTGTCGGACGGAATATGAATTCCATCGGCGGCCAATTTCGTGCGTACTTCGCTCCGATTAAGTACGGCCGCCGCAACCCGGGCATTGGGGCCGCCGGCGTGTCCGCCGCATGCCCCGCAATCCAAACTCGCTTGGTACGGGTTATTCGTTGTCGCCGCGCCGTGGCCGCACAGCAGCACCAGCCGGGCCTGATTTCGGGTCAGTCCCATATTGGTCAGGGCGCCGCGTGCGAGATTGATCTGATCGTCGAGGGAGAAATGATTCTGCGCTGGCGCATCTCCCTCAGCGGCCCCGCTGCGATGGATGTCGGGGCTGGCGATTGGCGGGGCATCGTCGGAGGGTTGAATCAGGCCGTCACGGATCAATTTCCAGCCGTAACCCAAGCCAAGCATTTCAACAAAATTCAGAGATGACACGCCGTACGCGGTCAGTTGCGACCACCCGGCCGAAAATTGTCGCCTGCTGCGCCGATTCGCCGCATGTCGGGCGGAATCTTCCGGTTCGTGGCCACCGTGGCCATCATGGCCGAGCGTTTCACCGACCTGGTATGGGGATGAAAGCAGAACGGGATATTGGGCGGTGCTATGCTCATCGCCAAGTCGTGAATAGTGGATCGGAAATCCGAAAAATCCGGCAAAGCCGATGGTATCAATATCGGGCGCAGCAGATTCCAGTGCCCGGCGTATCCGTTCCGATCGCACGTCGATACAAAAGACGCATTGCGCCGATGGACGCCGAGTCTCCTGCCCGTCGGATGAAACCTGCGCGAGGCGGTCGCACAGCAGGGCGCTGAGTTTGCGTTCATACGATATTTCGTGCGCCTCCAAGCATAGCGCGGGGGTAAGATGCCGGGCCGAGGCGTGTGTATCGGAACGCTCGGTCCAATGGGGAGTGCTTCCCTGCCGCCGCAGAAAGTTAAACGCCGCCATTTCGTAGCTGATGCGCACGGCAAGCAGATCAAGAAGCGGATTATCCTGAGCCGGAGGCATTTGCCGCCAACTGTAAAGTCGCAGATGGCTGGCCCAGCCGAGA
>DAHWIP010000142.1:0-5637 GCA_027344975.1 Phycisphaerae bacterium | reverse complement strand
TTAACTAATTCAACTCTCGGCCCGCAATTGGGGCACGAGACTGGCTGTGCATGGAATCGCCGATTGCCGGGATCCTCATATTCCCGGCGGCATAAATCGCACATTTCAAAGCCGGCCATGGTGGTGGCGGCGCGATCATAGGGCGTCTCGAGAATGATGCTGTAGCGGGGGCCACAATTTGTGCAGTTGATCATGGCATGGCGGAATCGACGATTGGTCGGATCAGAAAGTTCCTGCTGACAATCCCGACACATGGCGGTATCGGGTGTGATGGCAGTCCGGCCCGACACCACACTCCGGCTCTCTTCGATATGAAACTCACACTCGCCTATGCAGGGATCGATGATCAATTCGGTAACGTTGTCAATTCTCGCCAGCGGCGGAGTGTCGTGCTTCACCAGTTGGCAAAACCTTCGGACATCGGCGGCAGTTCCCTGCACCTCGATGATGACGCCCTGAGTTGTGTTGGCGACAAATCCACTGACAGCTGTGAGGCGTGCGAGGCAATAAACATGCGGGCGAAATCCAACGCCCTGAACCTGGCCACGAATAATCAAGCGGCGACGTTGTAACTCCAGACCGTTGATGATTGCCGTAGCCATGACGCCGGTCCTCTTTGCCCTGCCGGGTCTCGGGTGACTCGCATCAATCGGCCGCACCGCGAAACCCGGCCCCGCTCTCATTCTCCACCGAATCACCCTACCATCTCGACGCACGCCGCATCATCAGTGCATACGCTCAAAGGCGCATAGGTTTAATTCCGTAACGGCCTGTAGGGCTTCTCCCTATTCCAGATGCCATGGTGCCCGTGGCCACTTGATGGATGACGTGACAGTGAGAGGCCACTGTCATGACGACTGATTTCGAATCTTCATTCGGCGTTTTTGTCGAAAATTTGCGGTGTGGTTATTTCAGTGGATTTCGCAGCACCACCAAGACCGAGGGCTTCAGCCGGCGCGGGTATCAATAAATATCTGCGGCTTGCGCGAGGGACGAAGGGAGCGGATTCGTGCCATGGTTTTCACATCACAATATTGAATTTTCGGTATCCATTTAAAATGACGCCGGGCGGCATTGTGAAATCGCGTTCTGAGCAGATGCTGACGCCGCGGCGGACAGACGACATAAATCACCACGCGATCGACTCCGATGGCATCACGATCGGCATGAACAATCGCGTCCATCCCCGCATAAATCTCCCGCAGCAGTTCGATGATCGCAGTTGCAAATATGGATACGCCCTGCACTTTCAAGAGTTGCGAGGAACGGCCAAGAATCGGGCTAATACGAGGAGACGACCGTCCGCAGGGACACGGCTCAGGATGAAACGCCGCGATGTCGCCGGTATCGAAGCGTATCAGCGGCATGGCATGCAGGCCCAACGGTGTTATCACCACGCGTCCGGCTATGCCCGGTTTACATGGTCTGCCCCCAGCATCCAAGATCTCGATCACCCCCATCTGTGGGTTGAGATGATTGCCAAGGCATTTTGGCCCTTGCGCGAAGGTGCAGCAGACCTCCGTCGAGGCGTAGGTTGAAAGGATGGGAGCGCGGGTAAATTGTGAAAGTGCCCGATGGACGGCATTGGGCTGAAAATCGGCACTAAATAATGATTCACCGATACCGATGATCGCGCCAAGATTCTCCGGCAAAGGTGCGCCATCCCGAAGGCTGCCGGCCATCAGCGATGGGACGCCGATGAGAAACCACTTTCGCCCGGGGGCGAGCGGGAGCTTGGCGACGCCCGCCAGATCCACCAGCGACGGGCCCATGCGCAGGGATAACGCCCCGCACGCCTGTGCCCCAAGCCAATAGGCCAGACCGGCAACAAAAAGCCGATCCATGCCGACTGCAATGAGCAGACCATCCCCGGCCCTGAGTCCTGCGAGAGAGAGCGCTGCCGCTTCATTTTGGGCAAGGCGCAATATGTCTTTTTCTGCCAGGGCAATCCGCACTGGTTGACCGGTCGTACCTGATGTTGTCACCCACTCTCGTATCTCCGCCGGGTTTACCGCGAGAAAGTCGAGATTATTTTTAACCAGCTCGGCCTTGGTGGTGATGGGGAGCGATTGAAACAGGTGTCGATGCAGATGGATATCTTCCGCAGCCGCCGGAATGCGATCACGATAATAATTGCATTTTCTCGCTCTGCGGAGCTGGGCGGAAAGCTTAGTCCATTGCGGTTTCAATATCGTTGGGTAGTCGGTCATGTTCGGCTGCATCCGTTCGAGTTGTCTCCGTTATTGAACCGGTTGTGTGGGCGTGGATTTTGCCAGAAGCAGTAAACGGCGAAGTGCCAGGCGCCGAGCCTGATATGGCGGGTCCAGAGCCAGCGCACGCGAAAGCGCGGCAGCCGCGTGATGGAGGTGCCCGAGCGCCAGATCAGCACGCCCCGTGAGCTCGTAACTGGAAAAGAAGTCGGGATCATTTTTGTTGGCGACCGCCGCTTCCTGCAGCGCTTTTTCAAATTCGCCTTGCCGCAGGTACCGATATCCCGCATGCAGGGCCCGGCGAGCCGTTTTGAACTGCTGCCATTTTCCGGAAGTCCGAAAATGGTCAGCCGGGATCGGAGGAAGCAGGCACGCTTGAAGAGGCGGCGGATGCCGCGAAAGAAGCGGGTAGACGTTGATGCCAAGATATGCCCCTTCCGCATAGGGCCATGCCGCCACCCAAAGCTCTCCTTTGGTCAGATTCATGATCGCGGAATGGGCGGTGATCAGCGCGTCGATGGCATTGCGGTTACCGTAACCGATGAATTGCCCATGAAGTCCGGCCTTATCGCGCAGCAGAGCGGCGAGGTGCACGGCATTGACATGCCCATGCATGTCATGAATGAGAAGTGCGGCTCTGGCTTGCCGAAATCGCGTTGTTGAAGCGACGATCCGCTGCCGATTAACCGGATCATGTTGGAAGACCGGTGCGGTAAATTCATTGGCCACGGCGGCATAGGTCTTAATGGGGATGACCGCGCAGTGCAGCGGCGATTTTTCAATGATCACCGCCCGGCCGGTGTTTCCATCCCCCACCACAATGCTGTCGGCAACAAATACCGGGGCGTACCGGATGATCGCCTCGGCCTGCGAAAGACTGCCTGCAAACTGCAGAACCTGCCTAGCGGCGATGATGGTCGGCTCACCGATCGGTTTGAAGCCGCGTGTGGCCGCCGCGTTAATAAAGAGGCCGATTTTCCGGCTGTTGAAACCGGTTACGCAGCCGCTGAGTCCCGGCCACGCAACACTGACAAATGCGTATCCTTTTTTCGGACGCATCAAGGTGATGCTCTTCTGGCGATTGAATGCCGGACCACCTTCAAAATCAAAATTTCTCGCCAGCCAGAGACAATGATCTCCCGACCAGGCCGGGCACGAAATCACGCCGGTACACCCCACCGCATGAGCGTCAATAAGCGGATTATCAATAAGATTTTGTGAAATATCATCCAGCGCTTCATACGAAAGGAGTCGCGCATAGGTGGGCCCCAGATAGCCGTGAATATCAGGATGTGACACCGATTCCGCATACGCCTCGCGCTGGATGTAGCCTGGGATGTAACCGGGTAATTGGAGCATATCCAGCGCCACACCGCGTGTGATGACCCACTGTGCCCAGAGGGAGGGGACGAAGTGATGGAGCTGATCCAGCATGTCGTTTTCAATCTGCGTATCGATGGGTGCCCCCAAAGCGCCATCGTCATAACCGATTCGACCGCTCGATCCGGCGACGGAGATCACCCAGATACCGCCGACCCGCCGCATCCATGCACGCCCAATGTGCCACGAATGGGAAGACAACTGCTGCACGACCCGATGCTTTGGCAAATGAACGGTTCCGGTGGGCCTTTCACCGGTCATGACCAACTGCCCGACGCACACGACCACCAGCGCCAGGGCCCCTGCCGCACCTGCGATGCCGATACCCCAAAATATCAGGCGCAGGGCAAATCGGCGGATGGCAAGGCGACGGCGTAGCACTTTGCCGGGTTGGCGGAGCCTATACCGCAATCGCACGAGCGGCGCGATCCAGCATAGCGCGGTGAGATAGCCACCGGTGATCCCTGCCACCAGCGTCAGGCCGATCCAATGCAGTGCGGGATGGCCGGCGGCAACAATCGCGCCGGAGCCGAGGATGGTCGTCAGGGCGCAGATGCCAGTCGTCATGGTGCGTGGCCGTGCCGCTGGATCGGCGAGATTCGGATCGCTGGCGGTGTATATGCCGTAATCGATGGCGACACCCATAGTGAAAAGCATCGGGACCAGGGCCAGAAAATTCAATCCGCCGCCAAACCACTGCGCTACTCCAGCAAGCCAGATGAATCCGACGATGAGGGAAAGTGTTGCAATAGCGGCAATATCGATTCGCCGAAAATAGATGCATACCGGCAGAAATATCGCCAGAAATATCCATGGGAATAAGAATTCCAACTGTGCCTTGCAGCGCTGGGTGGCATCGAATAACAGCGCACTACCATCTATGATCATCGCACGCGGAAATTGAAGCTCAATCTGTCCGACCCAGTCGGAAGCCATTCGAGGGGTAAGTCGGCGATTGGGATAGACGGTGGTGGAGATCAGATAATGTCGGCGAGTGATCGTAACTCCGCCCGGGAAAAGCCGAACGGGGGAATGGATCATTCTGTAGCGGGCGGAAATGTCGGTTGGCAGTTTCACAAACTCTGAAAGCATGGAGCGGTGGAAGTTCAAGCCGAACAGGTTCGTGACCTGCTGAAGCCGCGTACGGAGCATTTTGATCCGTGCCGGTGACCAATAAGCCCGCCAGCGTTTGAGCCTGCGATCAAAAATCCGTGTGGGCGACAGCATCGGAGTCGGTGAGACAAAACCTTCAATGAGATGTTCCCGCCGGAGCGCATTGAGATTGTCACTCAGCAGTGCCGCCTGCTGGAGAGCACTTTCCGCTTGATGAGAGCGGATGACCACGGCGCCATGATGACTGCTGTTTCCCCATATCTGGAAAAAGCGATTCTGGATTTGTGCCTCTCGCCGTGGCACGCCGTTGAGATTCGATGGATGCGAATTGTAATTGAGTTTCGCCGCGTGGATGGCCAAGATGATGGTCGCGATGGTAAAAGCAGTGGCAGGCAACCAACGGAGTTTTTTTGGGAATTGAAATCGCGGAGATGTCGGGTGCGGGCGACAATATTCCCCGATAAACACTGGCAATATCAAAAAGGTGACCAACCAGATACAAAACGTACCGGCCGCGATAAAAAGTCCCATCGCCCGCAGACCGGGCGCATCGGAAAATGCCAATGCCGCGTAGCCGGCAATGCTGGTCAGCGCACTCATCGTGATCGGACCGAAGAGGGCCCGCGCAGCTTGCGTCTTGGGCGGCGTACCGTGCGATGCCGCGTCAGATACTGACGGTGATTCATCGGCTAACCGCCCATACTGGGCCAATATCTGTATCCCGTAGTCGGTGGTCGCACCAAGGATAAGGCCCGCGAACGCCAAAACCATCAGCGGGAGATGAAGATGGAATATCCCGGCAATGCCCAACGCCATTCCCAATCCCACAGCCGGTGGAAGCATGCAGATGAACAATGTTCCGACGCGACGAAAATAGAACCAGATGACGCCCGCCACCAGCAGCGAACCCAATGTTGAAACCAGCAGAACATCG
>DAHWIP010000141.1:0-5645 GCA_027344975.1 Phycisphaerae bacterium | reverse complement strand
ATACGGGCCGGGACGGGCGGCGAAGAGGCGGCACTTTTTGCCCGCGATCTGGCCGAGATGTATCGGCGTTACGCGGAACAGCGGGGGTGGGCATTTGAAATACTGGATTTTTCAGCTAGCGAGCATGGGGGATTTCGCGAGCTGATTGTGAATGTCCGCGGGCACGATGCGTATAAATCGCTGAGTTTTGAAGGGGGCGGGCACCGGGTGCAGCGGGTGCCGGAAACGGAAACGCAGGGGCGTGTGCATACCAGTGCGGCCACGGTGGCGGTGCTGCCGGAGGCGGATCAATCGGATATTGTGATCAATCCGGCGGAGGTGCGGGAGGATGTTTCGCGTGCGGGCGGGCCGGGCGGACAGAATGTCAATAAGGTGGAATCGGCGGTGCAGCTTACCCATCTGCCGACGGGGATCACGGTGCGTATGCGTGAGGAGCGGAGTCAGCATAAAAATCGCGACAAGGCGTGGCGACTGCTGCGATCGCGGGTATTTGAATTTTACGACTCGCAGCGACGGGCGCAGCGATCCAGTGCCCGCAGGCAGATGATCGGAAGCGGGGAACGCAACGAGCGGGTGCGTACCTACAGTTTCCCGCAGAATCGGCTCACCGACCACCGGCTGAACCGTAATTTTCCATTGGAGAAAATCATCGGTGGCGATATGGATGATCTGATCACCGCCCTGCTGGCCCTGGACCGGCGGCAGCGCCTTGAGGCACTGGCCGATTCGGCATGATGGGAGCCGGCTTCCAGCCGGGCAGGTAAAAGTCGAACATGCCATGATCGTACTATGAACAACGAGACTTACTCAGTGAGCCGCCGAGAATCGCGAATTAAGTGAGAATAACATGCCTCATACCAGGCCGCGAAGAACGGGAATTCGATGCAACAAAGGATGCGGATTGAATGACGGAATCTCAGCGTGAAACAAAAGCAGATTGAATCGTGCGCCAGTATGCAACCCTGTCCCCACTGCGAACCTCCATGTCCCATGCGAGTGATGACCTACAACATTCTGGATGGCGGAGTTGGCCGCATCGATCCTCTCTGTCATGTGATCGAATCTGCCCGGCCGGATGTCGTGCTGCTCTGTGAGGCGATTGAGCACGGGCAGGTGATGACGATGGCCCGAAAGCTGAAAATGGAGATTTTTCCCGCGCAATCTCTCCGCAATCCGCGCGGAGCCGTGGCGCTGCTGAGTAAACTGGAAATCGTCGAGGCTACAAATCTTTCCGCGGTGGATGAACGTCATCGCCATGGAACTCTGGAGGCGGGCATTCGGTATGGGAACAAGGTTGTTCGAATTTTCGGCACGCATCTGGGTGATGAGCCGGTACCCGAACAGTATTGCAGCATCGAGCTGGGCGCCATGATGGAATGCGCCCGCCGGTATCCGGACGACCCGAGAATCATTTTGGGTGATTTCGGAATACCGGAAGCTCCTGCTTCGCCAACCGGGGGCAGCGGATGGATGGCGACGTTGACCGCGGATGGATGGGTGGACGCACAGAGCATCGAGGCTGAAGCGAGCGGAGAAGCCACCTGGCCGACCTATCAGCCGAGCGTGCGGCGGGATTTTATTTTTATTAAATCTCACCCCGGTTTGAGAATCAATTCTTATCAGGTTATCCGCAATCCGCTGTCCCGATTCGCGGGAGATCACTACCCCGTCGTCACTGAAATTACTTTCTAACTGGTTCAGGCGGACATCGAGCACCCGGCCCGTCATCAAGGGAAGTAATGAGCGTCCGGGAGGCGGACGCCCCCCGGACGCAGAGATCACTTGGGTTGAATTCAACCGTGCCGATGCCGCGCGGCCATGACGGCCTCTCTACACTCTTTTAACGCTTCGAACGTGTAGCGAAGGGCAGCTTCTCTGTGGCCGCCGTATTCTTTTTCACCCCGCCGCAGAATCTTCGCGGCTTTCTTAAGATGCTTGGCCGCCATATAGATCACGCGGAGATCATTGCGATCCTTATGACCCCCGTGATGACGTCCCATGTTAATGGGAGCTACCGGGACGGTGATGGCTTGGGCGGTTGACGACGCGCTGTGGGAGATTGAGCCCACAACATAGCCCGCCCCGACGGCAGCGGTCGATCTGACGCAGCAAAGAAATATCAGTTTTTGAACAACCATCGGCTTACCATAACCGGCATTCACACCCTTCCGCACCACACACCCGGTCAATTCCACTGCACAAGCCTTACGCATGATAATTGGAAGAGTTGCAGGAATCGGACACTCCGCGATTTTTCGCCAAAATTTATTCATTTTTCGCAACGAATTCAGATATCGGTCGTTCTTCAAGTGTGTTTATTGAGATCGAGGATTATGACGTCCACCCCATTTGAACCAACTCTCGGCAGCAAACCTGCACTCAGATTCTGGGCCCACGTCCTGTTTTGCATCCTTTTAATCTCGTACGCGCTGCTGCTGAGCGCCTTTTACGTACCTGCCCATCCGGGTGTGGACCAAAATGGGTATATGACAACGAGCCGAGAATTGGTCGAACATGGGCGGCTCTACTTCCGCCCTCACAATCCCTATCAATTCATCGGTCCGATGATGGTTCAACTTCCGGACGGGCGAGTGTATGCGAAATACCCACCCGGGGTCGGAGTGCTTGCGGCGATGGCGCGGTTTCTCGGCGGCAGCCATGCCATTTATCTGGTCGACCCTACACTCATCATTATCGGGATGGTGGCGGCCTATTTGCTCTTTCTGCAACTGGTTGATGAATTTCTCGCGCTGATCGGTGTCATATTTTTGATGGTCAACCCCGTGATTCTGCAATTTGCCGATGACGCCAATTCTCATGGAGCGGCATTCGGATTTACAACGATCGGCATGTGTCTGCTTCTCATCTGGTTGCGCAGGGGCGGGTGGCGATGGGGAGTTGCGGCCGGAGTCATGCTGGGATTCTGCCCATGGATGCGCTATACCGAGGCGCTGTGGTGCATTCCACTGCTCGTGGCGCTGATTATCGCTCGAACCAAAGACCGGAGTCCTTGGAAAAATATAGCTGCGACGGCCGTGGCCTATGCGATTCCGATTCTGATCCTGATGCTGATCAACTGGGCCAGTTTCGGCTATCCATGGCGAACCGGCTACTGGTACTGCGGGGAACAGGGAGGATTCAGTTGGCGCTATCTGGTGGCGGGAGATCGAACCTCCAATTATCAGGGCAACTGGTTTACTGCACTGGGACAATTTGAAAACCTGGGGCTGTTTCTCATTTTTCCGCTGGTGGTGCTTGGGCTGGGCAAAATGCTCGTGAATAACCGTCGATGGGGCATACTGCTTGCGACATGGATGGTCCCGAGTGTGGGAGTATATCTGTTCTATTACTGGGCACCGAGCAAAATCAACACAGCCATCTACCTGCGATTTTTTATTGATGTGATGCCGGCGATGGTACTCTGCGCGCTCTGGGCCATGCAGGACATATTCGGGCGATCTATTCCTGCACGAGGTTTGACCGTCGGGCTGCTTTCGCTGATGGCCGGGGCCTATTGCCTTAAGATGACGGTTCCCACGATGGAGCGATCTCGTGATATGAAGATTAACCTGACGGCGGCCGCCAAGGCGCTGCATCGGTTTACCGGTTCCCGGCCGGTGATTTTTGCAGATTCAACGGTATGCAATTATCTGGGGAGTATTACGAATTATCGGCTCTACGATGTTCAGATGTTTTCGCCTCTTTTTTTTCGTCGGTGTTTTAATCTGGCCGCCGCGCGTGGCCCACATGCCTTTCAGTATGCCCGACTGGAAAACTACATAAAGCTTTTCGGACGGCGAAGTTCATCCGGTCGTGAGCAGCCGCTGAGTCTGGCACGTTATCACCAACTTGAACTGACGATTATTCATCGCGCCTGGGCGAAAGGGCGGCCTGTATTTTATATTGCGCCCGCGAACCGCACCTGGCCGACCATTCCCCGCGTGCCGGACATGCGAATTGTGAAGCGAACGGACTGGCCGGATCTGTTCGTCCGCCCCATTTTCCCGCGACGGCGGCACCCGCACCGCGCCAGAAATCACAACCTCACAAGCGATCGCGTTGTCATGATGGGACTCTTTCAGGTCGTCCCGAGTAAGGTTACCCCAACCTCAGCCCGTGATCGTCAGTCAGCACATTGAGCCGATTTGCGGCCACGGACTGATCCGCTTTCTCGTCCTGCCTACGCCCCAAAATAACAGACAGTTGAGTCTGAGTTATTAGGGGGCGGTCTTTTATCGGAAGATTTTGACGAGTGCGGTAAGAGTTTCAAGCCGCCGGGGTGGGCTACCGATATCCATCAAAGTCCGAACGGCGTGAGGGCCGCGATCGGATTGGTACGAATTCAATTGCTCTGAACGATACTGACAAAGGGAAGGGTATTATGCGAAATTCGAAGGTGAGACAGGTTATTCATCGAAACACTTCGCGGAGAAATACAATTGAGCGTGGGGAGATGCCTCTGATGATGTCGTTTGCAGAGACACACATCCGTCATCCCATCCATGTCACGTTTGATTCTCCCGAAGCTTTAGCTGCCGTTGCCACGACCGAAACCTTCGGCAATCCGGCGGCGGCATTTCCACCGCATGTTCGTGTTTTCAACCTCGGGATGATTCTGCTGGGATGCGCGATGCTACTCATAGGTGCCATCTTCATGCCGGGTAGTCAGTATACGAGCAGTTGGTGGCATACTTCTGACGAATTTTCTCCTGCATCGGTCATTCCAACATTGTTGACTCATTGGCAAATTGCGGTCGGATTGATCGCCCCCATCGTGGTGCCATTTCTCACGACCGAGAGACGGGGCCGTATTTCTCTGAGCCTCAGCTTGAGCCTCGGCGTGTTGCTTCTGATTTCACTTATGCAGCAGCATGCCATCGGAGTAACGCTGGTACTCATGCCGTTTTTCGGCATGGTGATGATGGTGCTGCTCAACGCCGTGCTACGGGCCCGCACTTTGGCCCCGGAAGCCGCCTGCCTGAAGCATTGGCAGCTTTTCTCAGGTCTGGGCGCCGCGGCACTCTGGGCGCTTCCGGCATATGAATCCATTTACAGCTTCGCTATGCGCAGTATCCTCATGACCGTTGGAGGTACGGGCTTGGTTCTGGCTTTTTCGGCAGCAAGTCTCACGGGTTTGCTCGCCGGACTGATCAGTGCGATTGACGGTGGTGAAGTCTTTTCAAAAATTCGCAATTCGGCAGCGCGTCTGTGTTCAGCTTCCGCCATCGTTGTCATGGGTGCGTGCGGATTGTTAATCGCCATCAACGTAGGCCATGTTTCCGGAGCCTATCGGGGAGATACACGCTGGTTCGGGGTAGGCATGGTATGGTTGGATCTGCTGATTAATGGTTGTCTGCTCATGGCGTGGGCTGGTCTTGTCGAACGCTTCGGCCTGGTGGCAGCCAATCGCAGGGATATTCCGCAGCACGCGGCGTCATGAAGGCGATATTCGGCGGCGGTCGGTGGATGAGATCAGTGGTGATGACCGTTTTCCATACCGAGAAATTTTTCGGATTCGCAGACGATTTCTTTCAACACGCCGGGCGCAAACGGTGAAGCGAGGCCGGCTGACGAGAGCAAATCGGTAAACGGAGCCGAGCCTCCCCGGGAACAGAGTTCGGTGTACCGTTCCACCGCAGAGGAAT
>DAHWIP010000140.1:0-5680 GCA_027344975.1 Phycisphaerae bacterium | reverse complement strand
ATTCATGCGCCGCCTCCATGGCCAGCATGCATCGCTGCACGTGGTGCTCGAGTGGATTTCGCAATCACTGGCGCGTAAAAGTGAAACCCCTGAACGCATGGTCGTCCTGGAAAGCCAGCGTCAGGCTGCGGATCAGGTATCCATGGGCAATTGTTTTGCCAGTTTCCGATTTCTGGATGCCACCGACTGGGGAAAATTTGTTGAACGCCACAGTATGGTCGAGCATGTTCTGCGGCAGGACCCCGCCCAAATCTACGCCCAATGCGACTTTGCCACGCGCGATCGAGCCCGGCATATGGTGGAGCAACTCGCCCGACGGGCCGCGATACCCGAACATCGGGTGGCCGACGCCGTGATTGAATTGGCTCGCAGCAGCAACGCGGACACTCCAATAAGCAGGGTCCAATCCCATGTTGGCTGGTATTTGCTTGATGATGGTGTTCGCCAGCTTGAACACCGACTGCACGTTCGCCCCCGCCTCTCCGATTCGCTGAGCCGATTCATCCGTCGCATCGCGCTTTTCAGTTATCTTTTTCCCGTGGTCGTCATTGCAGCGGCGATCACCGCGGCGTGGTGGCTTGGATTTATGCCCACGCTGCCGATCGGAGTGGCCGTTGCCGGGTTGGCGGTTATGGCAATGGTGGCAGTGCAATGCGCCGTCTCGATCACCAACTATTTCCTCACGCGGATCGTGAGTCCGAAAATTCTTCCACGTCTTGATTACGAATCGGGAATTGATCGGCAGCACAGCACGTGTGTGGTCATACCCTGCCTGATCACCGATGCGGCAGAAATTGCCGAACTCGCAGAATCATTGGAGATTAAATATCTCGCCAATCGGGACCCGCATCTCTCCTTCGCCGTGCTCTCCGATTTCGTCGACCACACCGAAGAATCACATCCCGACGATGAGAAACTCCTCGGGCAGATGATTGAAAAAATCGATGCGCTCAATCATCGCTACGGCCGCCTGGATCATCAGCCCTTCTGCCTCTTTCATCGGCCGCGGACATGGAATGCATCGGAAAAAGTCTGGATGGGGCGGGAGCGTAAGCGTGGAAAGCTTGAGGATTTCATCAACCTCATTGCCGAGGGAAATGCCGACGCATTTGTCAAGGTGATCGCCGCTCCTGATCGCGTGGCGCAATGGAAATTCATACTGACGCTCGACGCCGACACGCAACTGCCAAGTGGTACCGCCGCGGAGATGATCGGCACCGCCGCCCATCTTCTCAACCTACCCATTTACGATCCGCATCGGCGCAGGGTTGTCCGTGGATACACCATTCTTCAACCGCGCGTCAGCACAACCTTGACATCCTCCCGCCAATCGCTCTTCGCCCGCTTATTCTCCGGTGAGCCCGGCATCGATCCCTACACTCGGGCGGTCTCGGATGTTTATCAGGATCTGTTCGGCGAAGGATCATTCATCGGCAAGGGGATTATTGATGTGGAATCGTTCCACAAGCTTCTCGCCGGGCGATTGCCGGAAAATATCGTCCTGAGTCACGACTTGCTTGAGGGCTCGTTGACGCGTGCGGGGTTGGTCAGCGACATCATGGTGCTTGAAGATCATCCACCCACGATTCTGGCCGAACTTCGACGCCGCCACCGCTGGGTGCGTGGCGATTGGCAGCTTTTGCCATGGGTGGCGGGCCTTATGCCCCCCGGGCCTGCGGGCAAACCCCCCGTTCGCTTAAATGCACTGGCCCGGTGGAAACTCTTCGATAATCTTCGCCGCAGTCTCGTCCCGGCTGCTACCGTGACCATGTTCATCATGGCGTGGACACTGGCCGCTGATCCGGCATGGGCAACGGTGACGCTTGCGATTCTTGTCATTGCCCCGGCACTTCTGGCGGGAGTCCTTTCCGCCGCCGCCAAATCTAAAACCGTTCCCTGGGGAATGCATCTGCACGATTCCGCATGGCGTCTATTAAAAATTCTGGGTCAATCCGCCGTCGGGCTCATGATGCTCCCGGTCGAGGCACTCACAAGTCTTGATGCGATTGCTCGCAGTCTTTATAGGCTTTTGATATCCGGCCATCATCGACTGCAGTGGCAGACCAGTCGGCACGTTCTGAGAACCGGATCGACCGATCTGGCTCCGTTTCTGCAGGCGTTCATCGGCGCTATTCTTCTGACCATTGCGGCGACGGCTCTTGTCGTTTCAGAGCAGCCCGGGGCTCTTCCGGCCGCGCTGCCGCTGGTGGTGATCTGGTTGGCTGCGCCATTCATCGCTTGGCTGCTTTCACGGCCTGTCGGTGAGCGACCGAGTCCCATATCGCCAGCGGATGTTAAATTTCTCCGCATGATGGCCCGCAAAACCTGGCGGTATTTTGAGGAATTCGTAGATGAGAAAACCCATTTTCTGCCGCCCGACAATGTTCAGGAGATTCCACAGTTAACCGTCGCACCCCGAACCAGCCCGACCAATATCGGCCTGGCCCTGCTGGCGAATCTCGCCGCATTTGACTTCGGTTGGATCACGCAGCGTAAACTGCTGGATCGCACGGCTCGCACCTTTGACACGCTTGAAAAGCTCACCCGTTATCGCGGGCATTTCCTGAACTGGTACGACACGCAATCATTGGAACCGCTCCATCCCCGCTTCGTGTCGACCGTCGACAGCGGAAATCTGGCGGGGCATCTGTTCGTGCTTCGATCCGGTCTGATCGGCATTCTGCGCGAACCGATTCAATCACCCCAATGCTTCCACGGACTTCAGGATACGCTCGATGTGCTTCGCGAAGCGGTTGAATCAAAAAAATCCGACGCGTCCGGCAGCAATGCCGTCGTCAGCGCCCTTGATGAAATTGACGATTGGATCACTGCTGCCCAACAAATAAGTCCGTCCCGCACCGCCGGAATATGGCGGGCGGTGAAGGTATTGCGGCAGTCGGTCGACTCTCTCCAAAAGTCGGTTTCAGCGGCGACTGCTGACGCCGATGCCGCCTGGTACGCTGCAGCGGCACAGGCCCAGATTCACGACGCGGCGGATGAGATGTGCGAACTGATGCCCTGGCTGACATGGGCACCGGAACAATTGGAAGCTCTCAAGGCGGCGCTGCCGCCGGAGGCGCTGGCCGCCCTGGCACGTATGGAATCCATATCGCCGCGCAGCAGTCTGCAGGACATGCACTCGGAACTGGGTGCGGTGACCTCCGAGTTGCGGAATATCGTGGATCAGTGCTGTGATGATGCATCGCGGGGCCAATGTCAAATTGTTTTTGCGGTGGCGACACAGGCGCTTAACGCCGTCAGGTCCCGAATCAAGCGGGTCGGTCACCTCTGCGCTGAGTGCGGCAATCTGGCCGACATGGACTTCCGATTTATGTACAACCCGACCCGCAAGCTGATGACCATCGGATTTAATATAGATCAGAATAAAACCGATGACGGCTATTATGACCTGCTCGCGTCCGAGGCCCGTTTGGCCAGTTACGTCGGCATTGTGTCGGGGCAACTTCCCCGTGAACATTGGTTTGCGCTGGGCCGACAGTTGACCTCGGTCGGCGGCAAGGCGGCACTGCTCTCCTGGAGCGGATCCATGTTTGAATATCTCATGCCGCTCATCGTCATGCCCAGCTATCCGCAGACTCTTCTGCACCAAAGCATGCAGGCGGCTGTTGAACGTAATATCGATTACGGCCGCGATCGATCCATCCCGTGGGGGGTCTCCGAATCCGGGTATAACCTGACCGATGCACAATTGAATTATCAATACAAGGCCTTCGGTGTGCCGGGACTTGGATACCGCCGCCGCCTCTCGGAGGATGTGGTCATTGCGCCCTATGCCACGATGCTCGCCTTGCTGGTGAATCCCGTTGCCGCAGTGGGAAATCTCCGCCGCCTTGCTCAGATCGGGGCAGCGGGGCGCTGCGGCCTTTTTGAAGCCATCGACTATACCCCCGACCGGATACCGGAGCCCGGCCGTCCGGAGATCATTCGCTCTTTCATGGCACACCATATCGGGATGGGACTTCTGTCGCTGGAGGCATGCACACTCGATCACCCCATGCAGAAAAGATTTTCCGCCGACCCGCTCCTCAAATCGGGTGAATTGCTTCTTCAGGAGCGCACACCGCGCGTCGAGCCTGTATTTCCGCACTCGACGGAAGTGGCGCAGGCTCGTCTGCCGGTTGCCAGTGAAGTCCCGGCCTGGCGAAGTTTTTCCACTCCGCTGCCGGCAGAACCGCAGGTTCAGCTTTTTTCCAACGGACGTTATCAACTCATGATGACGGCCGGTGGGGGCGGACGGGCAATCTGGAACGGCCTGGCGCTTACCCGCTGGCGAGCCGACAGCACCGAAGATCATTGGGGATTATTCTGTTATGTCAAAGATGTTGAGTCGGGCCAACTCTGGGCACTGCCGTATCAGCCGATCAACAGCAATCCAAAAATGTATTCCGCCACGTTCTCGGAGGGGAAGGCGGAATATCAGCGTCGCGACGGCGCGCTTGAACAGACCATGCATGTTGCCGTCTCTCCCGAAGATGATGTCGAGTTGCGGCGCATCACCATAACGAACCGGGGCAAAAAGGCCGTATCGCTGGAACTCACCACCTACATGGAGGTGGTCCTTGGACCGCACGCCGCCGATCTGGCCCATCGGGCATTTGAAAATCTGTTCGTCAAAACCCAGATCGCCGAAGATATGAAAACGGTTTTCGCGTCGCGCCGCCCCCGACGTACCAGTGCGCCGACTTATTGGATGTTTCAGAGCTTTTTTGTTCGCGATGATGATTCGCTCCCGTTTTCAGCACAGACCGATCGCCACGTATTTCTCGGACGCGGTCGATCCGTCAGCAACCCGGTGGCGCTGCGTCATACCGGGCGACTATCCGGCATCGACGGCACCGTGCTGGACCCGATCATCGCCATTCGACGCGCCGTCAAAATCGCTCCGGAACAGACCATAACGCTGGAGATTGTCGTCGGTGCCGCCGATTCGGAAGAAGCATGCCGCCATCTCGCCGTTCGATATCGAGACCGCCGGTTTACTGACCGCACGCTCTCGCTCGCCTGGTCGCATGGCCAGGTCCTGCTGCGGCAGCTCGGCGCCGGCAGCGGCGATGCCCAGCTTTTCAGCGAGCTCGCCGGTGCCTTGATCTATCCGCGCTCGCGCTTCAAAGCTAATGCAGATCTGATACGCGCCAACCGTCGGGGACAGTCCGGGCTCTGGGCGATGGGCATTTCCGGCGATTTGCCGATCGTGCTGCTTCGCGTCACCGGCGAGCAGAATCTTTCACTGGTGCGGCAGATGATCCAGGCACATGCCTATTGGCGGCAGAAGGGCCTTTCGGTCGATCTGGTCATCTGGAATCAGGACGCTTCCAATTATCGCCAGAATCTCTCCGATGCGATCACCTCCATTGCGGCCTCCGGTCCCGGTGCGCAATGGATGGATAAACCCGGTGGAATTTTCATTCGCCGTAGCGATCTGATCGCCGAGGAAGATCGCCGCCTTCTTCAGGCAGCAGCGACGATCAGCATGTCGGATATGGCCGGCACGATGGTCGAGCAAAGCGAAGCAACGGGTACCACCTCACTTACCCCGCTGCCATTGGTGCCGGTGCTTCAACCGGTTAAAGATGCCGATCAGCCCCTCGGGCGGCGCCCTGATCTCAATGCCTTCAACGGGATCGGTGGTTTTACGCGTGACGGACGGGAATATGTCATG
>DAHWIP010000013.1:0-15168 GCA_027344975.1 Phycisphaerae bacterium | reverse complement strand
ACATGCCCCTGCACAAAATGACCGCCGAATGGGTCGCCGGCCCGCAGTGCACCCTCCAGATTAACCCGGCTCTCCGGAGGCAGGGTTCCCAGTGTGGTGCGCCGGAGTGTTTCCGTGATGACATCAAAGGCCACCACGCCGCCGCCAATACGCTGGGCCACCGTGAGGCAGACGCCGTTGACGGCAATGCTCTGTCCAACTTCATGATGCACCGGATGGAGCGAGCCCAGTTCGACCGTGAGACGCCGACCCGCCGCCGTCACCTCGCTGTCCACTAGGGTTCCCAAGCTCTGTACCAAACCGGTAAACATGCCCGTATTCTATACTCCAATTCAAAGCAGAGCGCTAAAAACCGAGCCATCCGGGGTTGTATCGGCTATACTTCCGGCGCATGTCCATACACTTTACCATTGAACATTCCGATACCCATACAGCAGCTCGCGTCGGCCGAATCGCCACGCCTTGGGGCGAATTCGCCACGCCCGCCTTCATGCCGGTGGGCACACGGGGAAGCGTAAAAGGGCTTACGCCCCAGATGATTCGCGAAACCGGAAGCGAGATCATACTGGCCAACACATATCATCTGATGTTGCGGCCGGGAGGAATGGGGGTGAGTGAATTGGGCGGCTTGCAGCAATTCACCGGCTGGCGTGGGCCGATGTTGACCGATTCCGGCGGATTTCAGGTTTTTTCGCTCTCCGATCTGCGGGATTTGGGGCCCGACGGCGTGGTATTCAAATCGCATCTGGATGGGCAGAGGATTGAATTGGGGCCGCGGCAGTCGATGCTGGTGCAGCATCAGCTCGGTGCAGATATTGCCATGGCATTTGACGACTGCCCGCCCGCTGACTGCCCGCCGGAGCGACTCGATGCCGCGCTGGATCGGACCATCCGCTGGGCAAGAATCTGTCGCCAGGAGCATGACCGGCTGGATCGGGATAATCGCCAGGCTCTTTTTGGCATCGTGCAGGGGGGGACCGATCCGGAGCGGCGAAAACAGTGCCTGGCGGAACTGCAGAACGTCGGGTTCGACGGTTACGCCATCGGCGGTCTGGCGGTGGGGGAAGGGCACGACCGGATGATTCGCACGCTGGACGGTATCTGCCCCCATATGCCCGCAGACAAGCCCCGTTATCTGATGGGTGTGGGGTATCCGAAAGACATCATCGAGGCGGTCAAACGCGGCGTGGATATGTTTGATTGTGTTTTGCCGACGCGCAACGGACGCAATGGGCTGGCCTTTACCTCGCAGGGGGTTTGCCGTTTACGCAACGCTCAGTACGCACTGGATAATCGGCCGCTGGATGAGCATTGCGATTGCATGTGTTGCCGCGGTTTCAGCCGGGGGTATCTGCGGCATCTGTTTTCAGTGGGGGAGATGTTGGGGCCGACATTGGTATCGATTCACAACGTGCGGCATTTTCAGCGATTGATGCTGGACATCAGGGCCGCAATTAGGGACAATAACCTTTCTGTACTTGTCGGGCCGGATATACCCACGGCAGTGGAACAAGTGGAAGAGTCGGCCTGATGAGGCTCCGTCGGGGACTTATTTAAGCATCCCGCGGCGCAGCGGCGTGCGTCCCTGCGTGCCGCACAGGCGAGGTAGATGAGGTAAGCGAGTTTTTTGCTTGGAGATCAAAGCATGCATATGCGATTGAGTTTTTTGGTTGCGGCGATTTTTGGGCTGGTGCTGCTTGGTGCCCCTGCCGCAAGTTATGCCGCGGCGACGGCCACCCCGATTAATGGGGCGGTTCCGGTCTCCGCTGCACCCGCCCCGGCGGCAGGCGGAACGGCAACACCCGTCAACGCCGTACCGGCACCAAGTGCGGGCAGCGGCAAAGCTGCGATGACGTCGGCCGCGGGAAAGGCAAAAGCGGGTGTCACAAGCACCACCCAGCCGGCTGACGACCAGAATGCCGGTGGATCGATGCTCTCGACCTTGGCGTGGTTTGCGATCCCGCTGGGCATTGTGTATCTGTTAATTCTGATGCCGAAAAGCCGCGAAGATAAGCGCCGCAGGAAGATGCTCAGCGAACTTAAACGCGGCGACCGGGTGGTGACCACCGGCGGGATGCTCGCGTCGGTGATCGATGTGCGCGATTCGGAAGTCGTTCTCAAGGTGGACGAATCGGCAAATGTCAAAGCCCGCTTTACCCGGGCGGCGATTGCGGCTGTGCTGCCTGATTCGTCCGGGGCGCAGCCGGAAGAAAAGGCGCCCGATAAAAAGAAATAATTTTCCTGCAGTGCGTCAGTCGATACCGGTGTGCTGCATTCTGACATTTAATCCTCGGTGGAGCGGTATAAACGGTTCATGAAACAAAACCTTGGTTTTCGATTCATTCTGATATTTGCCACCATCGCCATGGCGGTGCTGTGCATTTATTTCAACGGTATCCGTGGCGGTATTGATCTTTCCGGCGGTACGTCGCTGGTCTATCAGCTCAACGTGCCCAAAAATTACCATGGCAGCACCAGTCAACTGGCGCAGCAGGTTATTTCGGTTCTGCGCAAGCGCGTCGATCCGGATAATGTCTACAACCTCGTCTGGCGGGTGCTTACCGGAGACCGGATTGAAATTCAGATGCCGCTGGCCAGCGCCAAATCGCGAATCGCCCAAAAGCGATATCAGAAGCTGGTGCATCAGTTGGAACTTGGAAACATTGAACCGTCGCAGATTCACGCCGCGTTAGCCGCCACGGGCGCACGCCGCCAGCAGGAACTTGCCCAACTCGCCGGAGGCGATAAAAAGCGCCTCGCGCTGTTGCAGAAATTGGCGGTGGTCAACGACGAATTCAACCGCGTGGAAAAAGAAACCGCAGCGTACAAAAATCCGCTGGATGTGCCCACCAAACTCGTGCAACAGCTAGCGGCCGCTACAAAGGCCCGCACTCGGGCCCTCAACGCCGTGCTGGCCTTAAATGTCAATGTGGAAAATCTCGCTGGGTTGCTTGCCGCCGATTACGCCCGGCCGACAAAAAATATTCAAAAAGACATCGCGGCCGTCATTGCCGCCCATCCCGATCGTGCAGCGCTGATCAAAAAGCTTCAGGCGGCCTACATCTATCTGCAGAAGCACAGTGGCGGACTGAATAACCCTGCTGAGCTCGAGCGTCTGCTGCGCGGTTCCGGCGTGCTGGATTTCCGCATCACCTATCCGATGACCAATGCCTCGGTGACGGCGATTGCACAACTGAAAAAACGCGGCCCCAACCGCGGCTTCACGCCCGCCGGGACCGGCTGGTTTCCCATTGATCCCCGTGATGGGCACAGCCTGATCAAGATGCAGGGAGACCCTGCATACACCATCGGGCGCTACGAAGGCAAATATTACATCCTTCTCTACACCACGCCACAGAAGGCCCTTACTCACGGTGACGGACGACAGCACTGGAAGGTTTCACGCGCCGAACTCACCAGCGACCCCAACAGCGGCGAGCCGGTGGTGGATTTCACGCTCGATAACGCCGGCGGCGCCTACATGGGGGAACTCACCAGCCACAACATCGGCAAAATGATGGCCATTCTGCTCGATGGCAAGGCGATCACGGCGCCAACCATTCAAAGCACCATTCACAGCAACGGCATGATCACGCTCGGTGAACCCAGCGCTACGCAGCCGATCTCGTCCATTGAAAAGCAGGGCGAAATCCTGGTGCAGACACTCAACGCCGGTTCGCTTCCCGCCACCCTGCAATCGCAGCCGATCTCCGTCTACACCATCGGTGCAACACTCGGCGCGGATAATCTTCGCGCCGGTCTGCACAGCGCGGTGATTGCGGTCATCGTAGTGCTGCTGTTCATGTTTACTTATTATACCATCACCGGGGCCTTTGCTGATATTGCCCTGCTGCTGAACCTGCTTCTGACCCTCGGCGTGATGGCCCTGATCCACGCCACCTTTACGCTGCCCGGTATCGCGGGCGTGGTGCTTACATTGGGTATGGCCGTGGACGCCAACATCCTGATCAACGAACGCATCCGCGAAGAACTGCGCAAAGGTGCCTCGCTGTGGCTGGCCGTCAAACAGGGCTACGACCGCGTGTTCTGGACCATTTTCGACGCCAACCTCACCACCTCGCTCACCAGCATGGTGCTCATTGCCGTCGGTTCGGAAGATGTCAAAGGGTTCGGAGTGACGCTGCTGATCGGTCTGGCGGTGCACATGTTCACGGCCCTGTTCGTCACCCGCACGCTGATGATTGCCGCCATCCGCTTCGGTGTGATGAAGCAGATTGATGATCTTTCGGTGAAGGAATACTTCCGTGATCTCTTCACCTTCACCTGGCTCAAAGGGCGCTGGCCGTTCATGCGGGTCTTCACGCTGGCCAATTTCGACTGGATCGGCAAGCGGTATTTCTTCTGGGTGGTTTCCGGCTGTCTGATCGTCGGCGGCATCATCACCTTCATTGCGCGCGGAAATAAAAAATACGATACCGAATTCAACGGCGGTACGCAGATCACCCTGCAGCTTAAACCGGGCGTCACCATGCCGGTTTCGCAGGTGCGGCGCCGCGTCGAGGCGATCGGGCGCCAAATCCCCGCCCTCAAAGCCCTGCAGCACGCGACGGTCTATTCACTCGGATCGCACCACAATCAATTTCAGATCATCACCAGCATCGTCAATCCGCCCGGCAAGGCCGGCATCAAGCCCGGGCCGACATCCCATACGCCGGTCGGAATGCTGACCCACGCGCTGGAGGTGACGTTTGCCAAACAGATCAAGGTGACGAGAAGGCTGTCATTTACCGATGTGAATCTCTCATCCAAGCGGATATCCACGCTGGTAAACCATGGCATCGTCATCCCCATCACGCATAACAGCCTGGCCCAGCTCGGCCCCGGATTACCAAATGTGGATGTGAGTGATTATCGCGGGGGCGTAGCGATTGTGCTGCAGAATATTTCCCCGGCGGAATCCGTTCATTCCATGACGCAGCGCATCACCAACATGAGCGAAGAGCCGGATTTTGCCAATATCGAATATCGACCGTTCAAGGTTATTCCGCTGCAATACGCCGTCGGTGCGCCCGCGGGGACCAAGGCGGCGCACCATCCGGCTGTGACTTCCGCGGTAGTGGTGGCGGTTGATCCCAATCTGCTTTACGACTCCAACAGCGAAGCCGTCATGAATGCCTGGACGAAAAAGGTGGCGGCACCTGAGTGGCGGATCGTGCGAACGGCCCTGACCACCTCCGGCGGGCTTGCCGGCATCACCAGCTTTGCGCCGCAGGTCGCCGCCGAGGCCCGGCTCAACGCCGTCGCTTCCGTGCTCATCTCGCTGTTCCTCATTGTCATCTATGTCTGGCTGCGATTCGGCGGTATCCGTTACGGCTTCGGCGTCATATTCTCGCTGGTGCATGATGCCGTGGTGGCGGTGGCGGCCACCGTGCTGGCGGTCTTCATCCATGAAACCGTCATCGGAAAATTTCTGCTGGTGGACAATTTCAAAATCAACATGACCATGATCGCCGCCTATCTGACGATCATCGGCTATTCCGTCAATGACACCATCGTGATTTTCGACCGTGTGCGTGAAAATCGCGGCCGGGCCAAACAGCCGCTGACCGCCAAACTCGTCAACGACTCCATCAACCAGTGCTTCGGCCGGACAGTATGGACCACCTTTACCGTGTTTGTCGTTGTATTAATTCTTTATGTCTTCGGCGGTGCGGGAGTGCACGGCTTCGCCTATGCGATGCTCATCGGTGTATTTACCGGTGCCTACAGCACCCTGGCCATCGCCTCGCCCATGCTGCTGCACGTGAAGGATAAGCCGGCCAAAACCGATAAAGCACTTCCGGGCGGCGACGGGCGCCCGGCTGTCGCCGAAGGAACCGCCGGCTGACGGCTGTGAAAATCCCAGAGAATCCTCCGGAATAACTGGCGACGCGGCGCGGCCTGCAGGCTGTCAAAATTCCGCGTTTTCGGCTATATTACAGCGTGTCGCGGGCAGCACGAAAATGCCGAAATTGCCGCATGGGATGCGGCTTTTGAGAAGTTGCAAACGCTGCCGCCGTGATCTGTGCATGGAGCATCAATGGCGAAGGAAAAGCCGGAAGTTAATGCCGTTTATGATGAATCCGCCATTCAGGCGCTGAAAGGTCTCGATCCGGTCCGCAAACGACCCGGCATGTATATCGGCGATACCACCACACGTGGATTGCATCACCTCGTCTGGGAAATCGTCAATAACAGTGTCGATGAGGCGATGGCCGGCCATTGCGATAATATCTGGGTCACCATCTATCCCGACGGTTCGATCAGTGTGGAGGATGATGGCCGCGGAATTCCCGTGGGGATGCATCCGACTGAAAAAAAATCGACGCTGGAAGTGGTCATGTGCGATCTGCACGCCGGCGGAAAATTTGGCGGCGGTGGATATAAAGTCTCCGGCGGACTCCACGGCGTGGGCGCATCGGTGGTCAATGCGCTTTCAGAATGGACCACCGTCGAAGTGAACCGCGACGGCAAGCACCACACCATGACCTTTGAACGGGGCGTAAAAAAGGGAAATCTCAAGGTCGGTGCCGCCACCCAGCGCACCGGCACCAAGGTGACCTTCAAGCCTGATCCGGAAATATTTGCCGACACGAATTTTGATTATGATCGTATTGTCACCCGCTGCCGCGAATTGGCCTATCTCAATGAAGGGCTCGCGTTTTTCATTTCCGATGAGCGCACCGGCCGGAAGGATGAATTCAAATATACTCGCGGCATCGTGCAGTTCGTCAAGCAGCTCAATGAAGGCAAGCAGGTGGTGCACAGCCAGGTGGTCTATCTGGAAAAGACGGAGGCGGATAAGGAAAATCCGCTTTCCATTCAGGTGGCCCTTCAATACAACGACGGCTACGCCGAGAGTCTGCACAGCTTCGCCAACAACATCAATACGCCCGGCTGCGGCACGCATCTGTCGGGTTTCAAGACGGCCCTGACGCGAACACTTAATTTTTATGCAACATCCAACAATGTAATCAAGGATGAAAAGGAACTCCCCAACGGGGATGATCTGCGCGAGGGGCTCTGTGCCGTCATCTCCGTCAAGGTGCCCAATCCGCAGTTTGAGGGGCAGACCAAGGATAAACTTGGTAACGGTGAGGTGGAGGGATTTGTCTCCAGCGCCGTCAATGAGGCTCTGGGAACCTGGCTCGAAGAGCATCCCGCCGATGCCAAACGGATCATTCAGAAGGGCATCCTTGCCCGCCAGGCGCGTGAGGCGGCTCGCAAAGCACGTGAGCTGACACGAAAAGGGGCGCTGAGCAGCGACGGCCTGCCCGGAAAACTCTCCGACTGCTCCAGTCGCGACATGGAATCCACCGAACTCTTCATCGTTGAAGGCCAGTCGGCAGGCGGAACCGCCAAAAGCGGACGTGACCGCGTCTTTCAGGCCATCCTCCCCATCAAGGGAAAAATTCTCAACGTGGAAAAGGCCCGCGTTGATAAAATGCTCGGCAATGAGGAAATTCGCACCATCGTGCAGGCACTCGCCTGCGGCATCGGGGCGAGCGATCTGGATCTGACCAAGCTCCGATACGGCAAGCTGGTGATCATGACCGACGCCGACGTGGACGGTTCGCACATCCGTACCCTGCTGCTCACCTTCTTCTACCGGCAGATGAATGCGCTCATCCGTGAAGGGCGCGTCTACATCGCCCAGCCGCCCCTTTATCAGGTGGCGCGAAAGAAGCATGTGGAATCTGTCCGCAATGAGGCGGCGATCCGAAAACCCTACCTGGACCTCGGCGTGGACGGGACATCCCTGTTCATCCGCGACAAAAAGGGAAATGATGCCACGTGTCTGAAGGGGGCGGATCTGAAAAAAGTGGTTCAGATGCTCGAGCAGGTGGACGATCTGGCCCGCATTGCCGATCGCCGGGGCATCCCCTTCGCCAAACTGCTCGATCTGCGGCGGGCGCACGGCAAATTGCCGCAGTATCACGTGATCCTCGATTCCACCGAGCACTTCTTTTTCTCCAGCGAAGAATATGAGGCCTTCAGCGAGCAGCACGGCTTGGATGAACTGCAGGATAAAATCCGGGCATTTCAACCGGCCGACAAAAATGGGGACGACAGTGGCGACAAGGTAACGAAAGCTCAGATTGAAAAAGCGGCTGAAGAGCGCCGTGCCGCCATGCGCAGGCTCGTCAAGAATGAAGAACTGCACGAAGTCCGTGATCTTGAAAAATTATTTGAAAAGCTTGCCGAAGCCGGTCTGCCCATTGATGATTATCTGCTCAAGATTGAAGAACTCGACAGCGGCGAAACCAAGATGACCCGCTACCGGATTGAAAATGGCGATGACTTCAAACGCGAAATCGCCGGCCTCTCCGCCATCGTGCCGACCATTCATGAAATCGCCAAGCAGGGCATTGAAGTGAAACGCTTCAAGGGTCTGGGCGAAATGAACGCCGAGCAGTTGTGGGAAACCACCATGGACCCGTCACGCCGCAGCCTTCTGCGTGTCACGCTGGAAGGCGCGGGCAATGCCGAGGCGATGTTCAGCATTTTAATGGGCGAAGAAACCGAACCACGCCGGCAGTACATTGAAGACCACGCGCTGGAAGTCCGCAATCTGGATGTTTAGGATTTTGCCTCTCTGAATGCTGCGCTCACGGGGCTCGAGTCCACGGTAGCGCAATAGGCCCAGGGGCGGCAGAAACAGGGCGTCGACTCGATCTGAGTCGGCAGAGCGCAAACTTTTCTGCATCTGTTTCCATATCTGCGGCAGGCAGGATGATTTCATTATACGCCGGCAGGATGCCCAAGCTGTTTTAACGTCTTCGTCGGCTGCGCCGCGCGAGCAGAACCGGCGCACCGACCAGCAGCAGCGACAGGGCGGCCGGCTCCGGAACCGGGTTATCCCCTGCCATGATCAATCCGAGCTGCGAATCCGGTTGATCAATCGTCATCCAATTGAACGCCGCCGCGTTGACGGTACCCAGGTCCACCGTGGCACTGGGCTCGAAAAAATTCATCCCCAGATCGCCGGCAAGCGTTAATGATTTTCCGGTCGTCGGGTCGGTGACGGTGACGTCTAGCACTTCAACCGGCGCATTTTGAAAGGTGATGGTCGTCCCCTGTTTGGTCTGAAGCGAAAGCGAACTCAAATAAAAGCCCGCCGCCGTGATGGAACTGCCGCCGGCGCCGCCCAGAGGGATGGTAAATTGATCGGGCACAACCTTGCCCGTAGCGGCATATACCAGAACCGGGCTGGAGGTGCCGTAGGTACCGGCCTCATATTCCACGCCCAGTTTGGCGGCCATTGACTGCGAAATGAAAGAGGACGCTGCGCCCGTATCGAGGAGGAAACTGCCGGTGGCGGATGAATTATTAAAAGCGATTGTCACACCAGGAGGTGCGTTGGTTTGAGTCTGACCGTTGAACGCCATCACCGGATTGGCGCCTATGAACGGGTTCGGAGCGTAGGTAGCGCCGGTGGCGCCGGTCGGCGAGACAGATGTAAATTGCTGAAACGACGCATAACTCAGTCCCACCTGATACGTGGTGGGCACAATGCCGGGATTGGTATTAAGTGTTGACGGATTAAACGGTGTGCCCGGGGCATAGATGTAGGTCTGGGTTTCGCCCAGGTTATTGAGATTGGCTAAATGATTCGCCGGGCCGATATCCAGCACGGTAACTTTCCCGTACATAACCGGCATGCCCATGATGTCGGTGGCACCGGTGAGCGAACTCAGTGGGTTGGGCTGCTCGGTCAATTCCAAATTCGCCGGGCCGACGGTATTGCCGAAGCTGCTCAGCGGCGGGGGGGTGCCGCCGAGAGTCTGATCGGTATTAACACTGAACGGAGCGGTGGAAATATCATAGCCGGAACTCGAGACGTAGAACGGTGTCGTACCGCCGATGGCCACATCATTAAATACGACATTCTGCCCGTTAACGGTTGCCGGGCTGATACCCAAGCTATTCCAAGTGCTGTTGGCGAGCACGATGCTGCTGGTGCCGGTATCCAGATAGGCTTGAATGACGGAATATCCACCGCTCGTTGTCAAAGCCGTGCCGTTCGATGGTTTGGTGATGATGGCATTGATCTGCGGTTGGTCAACCGCAACGGGCAACACGCCGGAGATATCCACCGAGCCGGCGAAACTTACGGGCGCCGTGGCTCCGAGAATTCCGGCGGTTGCTAAAGTTGCAAGCAAGGCAGATTTTCGCGTGGTTGAGGGAAATGGTGCGCAGAACAGGTCCATTGACGTTTCCTCCGTCTAATAATGATGAACTGCTCTGCTTACTGGCCTCCGATTACCCGGATTGTAGCGGAAAAGCTTGAGGAGCAGAACCAGCAAAACCAACGAGGCTTTGCAAAAGCGGTGGTTTGCGGCTTATCACATGCTTGCCAACTTCATAATAATGGGCCGATGGCGAATGCGACGATTGGGAATATACTCTCATGGATGAAAAAAGGTGCAAAAGCCCCGAAAAAATCGGATCATGACGGCGGTAAGCTATCGCCGCGGATCGATAATCGTCGGGCGCGTTTCGACTATGAAGTGGTTGACACCGTTGAGGCGGGCATCGCATTGCTGGGCAGCGAGGTGAAATCCGTCCGTAACGGCCGTGTGCAGCTTGCCGGCGCATTTGCCCTGATTCGAGGCCGTAATGTGGTGCTGGTCGGGTGCCATATTGAAGAATATGAACAGGCCAATCGCCTCAATCATGACCCCACACGCTGGCGAAACCTGCTGCTGCATCGGCGTGAAATCCGTCGCCTTTCACAGGAACTTGCCAAGCAACCCGGTTTGACGCTCGTTCCGCTGGAAATCTATTTCAAGCACGGCTTCGCCAAGGTGCGCCTCGCACTGGCCCGGGGCAAGACGAAATACGACAAACGGCAAACCCTGAAAGACCGGGATGCACGGCGTCAGATGGATCGTGCCATGCGGCGCGAGTGACGAAGTACAGAATCAGTCCGGACCTCAGTATCCCGAGGGGTCGATCGTTCTTGCGTGAACGCAACGAATATTCGGGCAATATCCGGGTTAAACAATCTGTGGGCGAGATGTAGCGGTGGGATCGGTAGATTTAGATCCGTCGATGGAGTACTGGCTCCACTGACGGATGCAAGCGGCGGGGCGCTGATCATGGTGCCGGTCTGCAGGAGAGGAGAGGTTTCCATCGCCTTGCCGGATTTCGGGCTCCATGAAACCATGCCGATTTTGAATGCCACGATCACCAACCACGCAAAGAGCACCATATAAAGGGCCAGAGCCATGGTCGTCGGGATCAGCACAATAATAAAGGCAAACCCCACAAACACGATGGCAATCAGATAGCTGAGCAGGGCTGCCTTTTTAACAGAAAGACCGCGCCTGAGAAGAAAGTGATGAAAATGTCCCGCGTCGGGTGAAAATATCGGGCGTCCTGCAAGTTTGCGGCGGACAATGGCCAGCAGGGTATCGAGCATCGGCAGGCCGAAAATAATAACCGCCGCCAGAAACCAGCGAAAAATACCATCGTTGCCGAAAAGCAGGATCATCGCTCCACAGACAAAGCCCAGGAACATGCTGCCGGTATCACCCATGAAGATGCTGGCCGGGTTGAAATTAAAGGGCAGAAAGCCGAGCACCGAGCCAAGCAGCGCCATGGAGATGGTTATCCTTGCCGGGTTCAGCGAAGCGATACTTGCGGAACTGAGCCCATGAGCCGCCAGATAAACCGAAAGCAGCAGATAGCCGATCGCCATGATGCTGGTGACGCCGCTGCAGAGACCATCCATACCATCGAGCAGATTGAGCGCGTTGCACGCTCCCATGATCACAACGACTGTGGCCACGGCACTGAATATGCTCGCGATGCTCATGTAGGTGTTGGGCATGAGGGCGGGAAAATTCATAATCCAGTGGTGGCGAATAAGCGGAGCCACAATCATGTTGGCAAGATCAATTCGCGGCCCGATAAAGCCCTGCCGATTGACGCTCAGAAAGTAGAGCAGTCCGGCCCCCAGGAATTGCCCCAGAAGCTTGAGTCGGGGGGCCAGCCCGTAAACGTCATCAAAAAGACCGAAAAGCATGACGGTGCCGGCCCCGAAGATCACTCCCGGCGGTACCTGCGCTGCCGTTACAATCGATGGATCATGCACTGTGGGTCGTATGGCGCTGGATACCAATATCCCCGCCAACCAGCCGAGAAAAGTGGATACCCCGCCGAGGTAGGCGACCGGGCGGACGTGGATTTTTCGATATCCGTCCGGTTCGTCGATCACCCCGTAACGGATGGCGAGGAAGCGCATCAGCGGCGTCAGGCACAACGTGACAACGAACGAGACAAAAAAAACCGGCATGTACGGTTCAATGACGCTCACGGAAGATGTATCTGCAAGCATCAACATGTTTATGCCGACCTTCCAATCGCCATGAATTTAGGGTACATCATTCCCGCGGCGTGAGTACTCTTTCTCTCGCGGGTCGCCCCGAGTAACACTATAACTTTGAATTGAATAAGTTCCAAATTGGAATTCCCTAAAATCAACCACGCCATCAACGCGGATATATCGGACATAATCGCTGCGGCAATGAGTCCGAAAGGATAGAAAGCGTCCGCATAATCGTAAATGGGGAATTCGCGGGATATACGCATTGTTTTACCGATGCCCCTGAAGATGAATGTAAAAAGCAAATTTTGTACCGTAATCCCCCGTAATTTTGTCGGAAACCCGCATTTTTACCCGAATGTCATTCCAGAAAATGGTCGATCAGCGAGGTTATGGCAGGTTATAAGGCGTTTAAGATTGATTTGCTTGTTTGATGTCAATACTCATAAATTCGTCAATTTCAGGGCCACGCCGCCCGATTTCTGCGGTAGAATCCGCAACTGTGATGGCGTTTAAGCGTTGTACCAATATGAGTTTCGGATGGGATCATCGCCGAGCCCAACGCCGCGACGAAACAATTTGAATCGGCCGTTGCCGCCAATATGGCTCGCCTGATTGGCTTGGCACGTTCGATGCTGGGCGGCCAGGTACGGGATGCCAAGCAGGCGGAAGATTTGGTGCAAGATGCCCTGCTGAAACTCTTCCGCTACCATGCTCGCTATGACTGGTCGGATGGTGGTTGGTCGCTCATGGCCAAGGCGGTGTCACGAAACGTGATCAGTTGCCGCCGCCGCAAGCTGGGTCAGTCGCTCGATGCCGATGCCGCGATGATGGATTCTCTTGGTGAGGATCAAGACCCGGCAACGATCCCCATGACGCGGGAGGCGATTGAAATGGTGCGGCAGTATATGGCCGGCCTTCCCGACAACTGGCGGCAGGCGATGGTACTCAGAGAGCAGCAGGAGATGGGATACCGGGAAATTGCCGAGGTCATGAATGCGACTGAGGCCCAGGTTAAGACGTGGTTGCACCGGGGTCGCCTGCGGCTGGGAGAGCTGCTTCGAGAGCACATGTTGGAGAAATAGTATCGATACGACGGACTTATTCATGGGGAAATACAGTTGAAGACCACCATTGGGCCGAGACGTTTCCCCGGGCAAGCTGGGTGGCCCGACGGATTTTTCAGGTTCCCAGACGCACGAAAGCGGGTGTAATATGGAAAAGAATCTCAAAGAACTGATTTACGCGATGTTGGACGGCGACGCTACGGCCCAGCAGCAGCACGAAATCGATCAGCTTACCGGGGATTCCGAATTCGCGGCTTTATTGGCCCATGAAAAATCTCTCCGTGAACTTCGCAAACTGGCCTGGCAGCTCGATATGCCGTCCGAGGATGAAGCACGCCGGAAGACCGAGCAGCTCATCGCCACCATGCGCACTTCATCGGATGCCAATGCCGGGCAGGTGCGAATCATTAAGTTTCTGCGGGTATCGGCCGCCGCCGCTGTTCTGGCGTTGACCGCAGCAGGCGGATATCTGGTTGGACGGGCGAAACCGATGGCGCCGGCGCACGCGACAAAAACACCCATCGTCGGCTATACGGTGGATATCACCATGCAGAATGGCACGCGTGTTTCACAGACATTTACCACGTTTCAGCAGGCAGAAAAGTTTGTGCAGGCGTATCGGCTTGAGCAAAAATTGTCGCCGAGCCGGTCAACACCCAAAGTACAGGTGGCCAGTGAGGGCGTCTTTTAATATGGCGGAGTATAAACGGGCATGAACCGAGTTACGCATCACACCCGTCCGGCCATCGGAGGATTGTTGATCCTGGCGCTCTGGGCATCCGGGGGATTCCGCCTGCAGGCGCACCCGGCGCGGGATTACACAGATCACCGAGCCCCTCCGTCCATGCCGCAGGCGGCCGCGTTTGACCGCGAAACGCGCCGCATGTTTGATTATGTGGCGCGCTCTTTGGTTGAAGTGCATTTAAGCCCCGATATCAGTCAGATGCTGCCCCCGAATTTACGCCGTCGATTTTCAAATTGGGAAAAGCGCTGGGTGATGGATCACCATTTCCGGCCGATGGGGCCGAGAAACTTCGGTCGCGGGGGCCCCGCCATCACCATCAAACCCGATGTCGATCATCGGCACCATGCTGAAAAGCAGAATCATGATGCAGATCGCTGGTTGGCACGGTTGAAGACCCACCCCATCGGACAACTGTTTCTCCTCCAGCGATTTCTGATAACCAAGCTTCACGCGTTCGGCAAACCGCATCTGATGCCGATACTTCAAGCGGTGCACCTGAGAATCCAATCCTATCACACCGGCATGCGGAATCGTGTTTACGGCCTGGTCACCGGCCACAGGGGTCATGTATTGGTCCTGAGTATCCTTGGCGTCGGCGCCTCGAACGAAAAAATCACGGTTACGACCGCCAACGGTCGCACCTGCCGGGCTTCCATCCTCGGTGTGGACTTTCGTCATGATATGACGGAACTTCAACTGCCGAAGGATGTACACGTGCCGGGAATTGCGCTGGCCACTCTCTGGCCCCGGCAGGCAGAGACGGTCTTGGCGATCGATGGATCGACACCGGGCATAAAATGGACGCAGTTGTGCGATCAGCGGACGTGGAGGCCGCATTGGCGACATCGGTCACGTACCGCCAGAAGTCATCGTCGCCCGAAGCGGGGCCCGGCGGCTAGGCGAAGTCGGTGACCCTCAGCAGCCTGAGCCACAGCGGTGCTCACGGGCGCGCCCAAGTCGACCCACAGTGACAGCCCGCCGGCCGGTACCCCGAAGCGCCAGTCGCGAAGGTGCTCTCTCACTTC